>NZ_JBDYKL010000019.1:0-75636 GCF_040012415.1 Sanguibacter sp. 25GB23B1 | reverse complement strand
CGCGCGCTTCGCGCGCCGTCCGGACGTCGCAGGCGCACCGCGTGCAGCCGGCGACGTGCGCGAGCGCCCGGTCCCGGGCCGCACCGTACAGCTGCCCGTCGACGAGGGCGCTCACCTGGTCGCCGAGGTGCACGCTCACGACGCCTTCCCGGTCGCGAACGCTCCGAGGAGCGCGAGCGAGCCAGAGCCGTCCCCGTCGTCCGCGGGGCGCGGCGAACGGTGCGCGAGGAGCGTCCGCAGCTGGGACCGTGCGCGGTGGATCCGTGACCGGACGGTGCCGAGCTTGATGCCGAGAGTGACGGCGATCTCCTCGTACGAGAGTCCCTCGATGTCGCAGAGGACCACCGCGGCGCGGTACTCGGGCGCCAGCGAGTCGAGAGCACGCTGGACGTCGTGATCAAGGTTGGCGTGCTCGTACCCGCGCTCGGGGTCGTGGAGGTCGCCGCGTGCGGCGTACTGCACGTCGCTCTCGCCCATCGCATCCATCCGAATGCGCTGCTTGCGCCGGACCTGGTCGAGGAAGAGGTTCGTCGTGATCCGGTGGAGCCACCCCTCGAACGTTCCCGGCGTGTAGCCGTTGAGCGACCTGAAGACACGGACGAACACGTCCTGCGTGAGGTCCTCGGCGTCGTGCTGGTTCCCGGTCAGCCGGTAGGCGAGGCGGTAGACGCGTGCCGAGTGGTCCTGGACGATCGACTCCCAGCTCGGGGCCTCCCACGGGACAGGAAGGGCGTCGGGCGCCGTGACGTGCGGGGTCTCGGAGGAGAGGGACGAGGCCGGATGGTCGGAGTCGTGCATCGCGCCATTCTCCCAGCATCGAGAGACGGTTGTCGCATCCGCGGAGGAACATTCACCGAGAGCGCACATCACCGGACAGTCGCCGGGGCTCGACAGGGTCCCGGCGGTACCATCGGCTCAGACCACGACGACCGCACAACCCCCCTGGAGGGCACCATCTCCGCCGACAAGTCTCGAAGCTGGGCGTACGCCGAGGACTTCATCGAAGAGGACGACGTCCTCCTGCGTGCTCGCGAGCGCGCCGCTCAGCTCGGCTGCTCTGCCATCTCGCCAGGTGCGGGCGCAGCCCTCAGCGTGCTCGCAGCCGCGGTCGGCGCACGCTCCGTCGTCGAGATCGGCACCGGCACCGGCGTCGCCAGCGTCTACCTCCTGCGAGGGATGCAGCCGGACGGCGTCCTCACGACCATCGACCTCGAGGTCGAGCACCAGCGCGCCGCGAAGGAGGCGCTCGTCGAGGCGGGGATCCGGACGACACGCGCACGCGCCATCTCCGGGCGAGCCCTCGACGTGCTGCCCCGTCTGACCGACGGCGCGTACGACCTCGTGCTCGTCAGCGCTGACACTGCGACCTACCCCGCCTACGTGGAGCAGGCCCTGCGCCTGCTGCGGGTCGGCGGCGTCCTCGTTCTCGACGACGCCCTGTGGCACGGGCAGGTCGCCGACCCGGCACGCCGCGACGAGACCACGACGACGGTCCGAGAGGTGGGTCGCCAGCTCCGCGCGGACGACCGTGTCGTCTCGGCCCTCCTGCCCTCGGGTGACGGTCTGCTCGTCGCCGTCCGCCGGTGAGCCGCCTCGTCAGACGCGGAGCCGGAGCGCACGGTGGCCGTGCCGTCGCAGGCGACGGCTGTGCTCGTCCGGTTCAGCGCAGCTTCTCGAGGAACCTCAGCAGCAGTCGCGCCCCATAGCCGGTCGCACCCTTCGTCACCTCGTGCGACGCCGCGGTAGAGCGTGCCGGACCCGCGATGTCGAGGTGTACCCACCGGCGCCCCCCGGCGAACTCGCGCAGGAAGAGGGCGGCGGTGATCGACCCGCCGCCGGGCGCGTCGATCGGGACGTGGCGCAGGTCCGCGACCGTCGATCGCAGAGCGGTCCGGTAGTCCTCGACGAGAGGCATGTGCCACACCTGCTCGCCGGTGGCCTGGGCGGCGGCCTCGAGTCCGGCGAGGAGCTTCTCGTCCGAGGAGTAGAGAGCACCGTGACCTCGCCCGAGGCCCTGGCTCGCGGCACCCGTGAGGGTCGCGACGTCGATGAGGATGTCGGGGTCGAGCTCGGCGTCCGCGTACGCCATCGCGTCCGCGAGGACGAGCCGGCCCTCGGCGTCGGTGTTCGCCACCTCGACGGTCGTCCCACCGTGCAGCGTGAGGATGTCGCCAGGGCGGTACGAGCTCGCTCCGACGTGGTTCTCCGCGAGCGGCAGCACCGCGGTCACCCGGTGCTTGGAGCGCGCGCGCGAGGCTCCGACGACCACAGCGAGGGCCACCGCAGCCCCGGCCATGTCGGTCTTCATGGGGATCATCGCCTCGCGAGGCTTGATCGACAGCCCGCCCGTGTCGTAGGTGATTCCCTTGCCGACGACGACGACGTGCTTCGACCCACGGACCGGCGCGTCCTCGAAGGGCGTGTACGTGACGGTCACGAGCCTCGGGCCGTCGACCGAACCGCGTCCGACCGCGAGCAGACCGCCGAAGCCCTCGGTCGCGAGCTCGGCCGGACCGCGGACCGACAGCTCGAGGCCTTCCGCGTCGGCCAGCTCCTGGACCCGACGCGTGAACCACTCGGGAGTCTTGATGTTCGACGGGACGGTCGTGAGGTCGCGCACGAGCCAGGTCGCCCAGGCGCTGCGGGTCGCTGCGTCGACCACGGTCTCGGGCGTCGGTCCGAGCAGGACCAGCTGCTGCGCGGGACTCGCTCCCGGACCTCGCCCGCCCGAGAGCGCCGGTGGGCGGTATGCACCGAGGAGGTATCCCTCCACGAAGCCTCGAGCGGTGTCGGCCTGGGTGTCGGCTGCGACCGTGGCCACGACGCGGCCGAGGCCGGTCGTCGCACGGGCGAGCGCTGCACCGGCACGACGGAGGTCGTCCGCAGACCCTCGACCGGTCCCCACGAAGATGATGCGGTGGGGCAGTCCTGACCACGGGAGCGCACCGACAGCCCGGCCGTGCGGCCGAGGGAGGTCCACCGTGTGGCTGGAGCCCGCCGCCCCGGTGAACGACGCACGTTCTGCGAGCTCGGCGAGGTCGATCCCGTAGCGCGCAGACGCGTCCACCGCTCCGGCTCGCGGCTGGAGCTCGTCGTCGCCGTCGACCGGTGAGCCGACGGCGACCGCGATCGCATCGACGTCGCCGTCCTCGAGGAAGACGCACTGTGCGATCCGCCCGCGGGCGACCACGACCTCGGGCACGTCGCGCCCGATCGTGGCTGTCGCTGAGGACTCGACCGACGGCCGAGCGGTCCGAAGAGGCAACGTCAGCCCACTACGGCTTTGAGCGCCTCGCCCAATTCGCTCGCCTCAACTGCGTTGAGCTCGACAACCAGGCGGCCGCCACCCTCGAGCGGGACGCGCATGACGATGCCGCGTCCCTCTTTGGTGACCTCGAGTGGGCCGTCACCCGTCCGTGGCTTCATCGCAGCCATTGGTGGCTCTCCATTTCCGTCGATACCGCCGATAGTCTTCGATGAATATTCTAGTTCACCCAGCGTGTGGCTCGCGCCGCCCATTTGGTGCCCGCAAATGCACAATTCATGCGGGGCAATGGCCGCAGCCAGGGCGACGGGTGCCGGCCCTCACTCCATGCCGCGCACCGCCCGCACGGGGGCGAGATCACCGCGGACCGCAGACACCATGTCGAGCACCCTGCGCGTCGCCTGCACGTCGTGCGCACGGAAGACGCTCGCGCCCATCCAGGCGGCGAGCGCTGTCGTCGCGAGCGTGCCCTCGAGGCGCTCCTCCGCAGGCAGGCCGAGCGTCTCACCGACGAAGTCCTTGCGTGAGAGCGCCATGAGCAGCGGGTAGCCCAGCTCCGCGAGGCGTTGTGTGCTGCGGACGAGGTGCAGCGAGTGCCAGGTGTTCTTCCCGAAGTCGTGCGTCGGGTCGACGAGGATCGACTCCGGCCGGACACCGCAGGCACGGGCACGCTCCGCACCACGGACGAGGGTCGCGAGGACGTCGAGGACCACCCCGTCCCGTGGGTCGGTCCCGTCCGGGGCGTCGCTCGGGAGCGGGTAGGCGACGCGGAACGGGTCGGTCCGAGGCACGGCTCCTCCGGTGTGCGAGCAGACCACCCCGGCCCCCGTCTCGGCAGCGACCTCGACGAGCCGGGGGTCGTGACCCGCCCACGTGTCGTTGACGAGGTCCGCGCCGGCGAGCACCGCCTCGCGGGCGACCTCGGAGCGCCACGTGTCGACGCTCACGAGCAGGTCCGGGAACTCGGCCCGCACCCGGGCGACGAAGGGCACCGTGCGTCGGATCTCCTCGCCGACCGAGACCGGTTCACCCGTTCCCGCCCGGACCCCTCCGACGTCGACGATCTCGGCGCCGTCGTCCACCGCCCGGGCGACCGCCTCGAGGGCCGCCCCGTCGTCCATCTGGCGTGCACCTGCGAAGAACGAGTCTGTCGTGCGGTTGACGATCGCCATGACCGCCGGGGACCGGGCGCCGACCTCGCGGCCGCGGAGCACGAGCGCCGGAGCGCGAGGGGGGACCGGACCGGTCGCGCCGCCGCCCGCAGCGCCCCGCCCCGCCGGGCTCACGCCCCGCCGGCTGCCGACGCACGAGCGGCCGCGCGCACAGCCTCCTCGGCTGCCGCAGCCGCCGCTCGCTCGGCCGCCCGGAGCTCCTCGTTGTGGTTGCACACGATCCGCACGGCCTCGTCCGGGTCGTCGACGACCTTGAGGAGCTTGAGGTCGTCCGGGTTGATCATGCCGCGCTCGACCACCGCGGTCTCGAGCCATCCGAGCAGCCCCTGCCAGTAGGAGGAGCCCACGAGGACGATCGGGAACTCCGTGACCTTGTGCGTCTGGACCAGGGTCAGCGCCTCGAACAGCTCGTCGAAGGTCCCGAAGCCCCCGGGCAGGACGACGAAGCCGCTCGAGTACTTCATGAACATCGTCTTGCGGGCGAAGAAGTACCGGAAGTTCACGCCGAGGTCGACCCACTCGTTCATGCCCTGCTCGAACGGCAGCTCGATCCCGAGACCGATGGACAGGCCCCCAGCCTCCTTGGCGCCCTTGTTCGCAGCCGCCATGACGCCCGGTCCGCCCCCGGTGATCACCGCGTACCCGTTCTCGACGAGACCGCGCCCCACCTGCTCACCCATCGCGTAGTCCGGGTGGCCGGGGCGGGTGCGTGCCGAGCCGAACACGCTGACCGCGTGCCCCACCTCCGCCAGCGCACCGAAGCCCTCGACGAACTCGCTCTGGATCCGCATGACACGCCACGGGTCGCCGTGCACCCAGTCCGTGTCGTCCTGGCGGTCGAGCAGTCGTTGGTCGGTCGTCTCCTTGGGGATCTGGCGACCCCGGAGGATCACCGGACCCTTGCGGTAGCCCTTGCCGACCTCTGCGATTCCCTCGTCTGTCATGGCTCCGAGCCTAGGTCCACTTCTGCGGGCCGGACCACTCCGGCCGGGTGAACGGGGACCTAGGCCAGGAGCCACGCGCGCAGTGCTGCGTGGCAGACCTCGATCTGGGACGCCGGGCACCGCTCGTCGTCCTTGTGGGCGAGCAGAGGGTCGCCCGGCCCGAAGTTCACGGCAGGAATACCGAGCTCGGCGAACCGCGCAACGTCCGTCCACCCGTACTTCGGCGCGGGGGCACCACCCGTGAGGGCAAGGACCATGTCGGAGAACTCGATCGCCATCGGGGCGTCGAGGCCCGGGCGCGCACCGGGAGCCAGGTCGTCCACGGTGACCTCGAACCCGTCGAAGAGCTCCGTGACGTGCTCGAGCGCCTGCTCGGGGGTGCGGGACGGCGCGAACCGGAAGTTGACCGTCACGACGCACTCGTCGGGGATGACGTTGCCGGCGTGGCCACCGCGGATCCCGACGGCGTTCATGCCCTCGCGGTAGACGAGACCGTCGACCTCGATCGACCGGGGCTCGTACGCCGCGAGCCGGCGCAGCACCTCGCTCGCGCCGTGGATCGCGTTGACCCCCATCCAGGACCGTGCCGAGTGCGCCGCCGTCCCGGGCACCCGGACGTGCACGCGCAGCGTCCCGTTGCAGCCACCCTCGATGCCTGCCGCTGTCGGCTCGCACAGCACGGCGAAGTCTCCGTGGAGGAGCTCGGGGGCCTCACGCACGAGCCGACCGAGGCCGTTGCGGTCCGAGGCGACCTCCTCGTTGTCGTAGAACACCCAGGTGATGTCGCGCGTGGTCGACGCGAGCTCGGCAGCGAGGGCGAGCTGGACAGCCACCCCAGCCTTCATGTCCGCGGTGCCGCGACCCCACAGCTCCCGGTGGATGCCCTCGCCGACGACCCGGACCGGCAGGTTGTCCGCGAGCGGGACGGTGTCGACGTGGCCGGCGACCACGACGCGCTGAGCACGACCCTGGACCGTCCGAGCGACGACCGCATCGCCGTTGCGTGTCACCTCGAGGTGCGTGAACGGCCGCAGCGCCGCCTCGATCGCGTCGGCGATCGTGCGCTCGTCGCCGCTCACGGACTCGATGTCGCACAGGGAGCGGGTGAGCGAGACGACGTCACCGGTCAGGCGGAGCACCGGCACGTTCGGGGAGTCTGTTGACGGCATGCGTCGACCCTATCGTTCCGGAGCACGCGTCCCCCACGCCCGGACAGCGTGCGCGAGCGTCACGGATGCGGTGCTCGCACCGCGCGCCACCTAGTGTTGGACCATGACTTCCACGACCTCGCGCCCCGCATGGGGATACGGCCTCGCCACCGTCACGACCAGCGGCACCACCCTCGACGTCTGGTACCCCTCCCCTGCTCTCGGCTCCGCGCCGTCAGAGGCGACCGCGCCCCCCGAGCTCGCCGCGCTGGCCGTCGCTGACGAGGCGCGAGACGTCGAGCTCGTCGTCGTGCGCACGGAGATCGATCTCGATGCCGCCCCGACCGACGCAGCCGACGCCTACCTGCGGCTCCACCTCCTGTCCCACCGGCTCGTCGCTCCTCATGCGCAGAACCTCGACGGCCTCTTCGGCGTGCTCGCCAACGTCGTGTGGACCAACCACGGCCCGTGCGCGGTCGAGGGATTCGAGAGCGTGCGCGCCCGCCTGCGGGCCCGCGGGCCGGTCACCGTCCTCGGCGTCGACAAGTTCCCCCGCATGGTCGACTACGTCGTCCCCTCGGGCGTGCGCGTCGCCGACGCGGACCGCGTCCGCCTCGGCGCACACCTCGCGTCCGGCACGACCGTCATGCACGAGGGCTTCGTGAACTTCAACGCCGGAACCCTCGGCACCTCCATGGTCGAAGGCCGCATCTCCGCCGGGGTGGTCGTGGGAGACGGCAGCGACGTCGGCGGCGGCGCGTCCATCATGGGGACGCTCTCCGGCGGTGGCCGCGAGGTCATCTCGCTCGGCGAGCGGTGCCTCCTCGGGGCGAACGCCGGTATCGGCATCCCGCTGGGCGACGACTGTGTCGTCGAGGCCGGCCTCTACGTCACCGCAGGCACCAAGGTCGTCGTCGTCGGCTCCGGTACCGGCGACGAGGCCGACCAGATCGTCAAGGCACGAGACCTCGCCGGCCAGGACAACCTCCTCCTGCGTCGCAACTCTCTCACGGGCGGTGTCGAGGCCGTCTCGCGCGCCGGTGTGGGCATCGAGCTCAACGCCGCCCTGCACGCGAACTGAGGCGAGCATGTCCCGACGGTCCCGCCCTCTGCGGTTCCTCCGAGGTCTCGTGGTGGTCGGCGCTGTCGGGGCCCTCGCGGTGGGCGGCATCGTGCTGCTCCTCGACCGCACCGTGCCCGGGACCGGGGGCCGCGAGACGTGCTCGGCGGACCTCGACGGCACGTCATGGTCGTTCTCGCCCGTCCAGGCCGACAACGCCGCTCTCATCACGGCCGTCACCGTGAGGCGCGGCATGCCCGCCCGTGCGGCCACGATCGGGCTCGCCACCGCCTTGCAGGAGTCGAAGCTCGTGAACATCGACTACGGCGACCGTGACTCCGTCGGCCTCTTCCAGCAGCGAACCTCCCAGGGCTGGGGAACGATCGAGCAGATCATGGACCCGGTCTACTCGACCAACGCGTTCTACGACGGGCTGGACGGCATCGCCGGCTACACCGAGCTCCCCATCACCGAGGCCGCCCAGGCGGTCCAGCGCTCTGGCTTCCCCGACGCCTACGCACAGCACGAGAACCGCTCTCGCGCCTGGGCGTCAGCGCTCACGGGGCACTCGACAGGTGCCGTGACGTGCACGCTCGACCGGCTCGAGGGCGTCGATCTCGACGACGAGGCGGGGACCTCCGCATCTCTCGACACGCTGCGCGCCCGCGTGGTGCGCGACTTCGGCGACCTGCCCGTCACAGCCGACCCGGTAGACGGCTCGGTCGTCGTCGAGGTCGGACCGCTCACACCCGCGCCGGAGCAGCAGGCCCGGGTCTCCTGGGCGGTCGCCCAGTGGGGCGTGGCGACGGCCCGTGCGACCGCTGTCGACACGGTGCTCGTCGGCGACCAGGTCTGGACCCGCGAGACGCGCGCATGGACCACGGTCGAGGACACGGACGCGCACGCACCTGCAGGCACAGTCAGGCTCCGTCTCGCGGCGGCCTGAGCCGGACTGCACCGCAGGGACGACGAACGGCGGGGACCTGGGGTCCCCGCCGTTCGTCGTCCGTCGCCGGTTCAGTCAGCGCGGGTCGTGCGAAGGTCCTAGCGGGCCGAGAGGTCCGTGTAGCTCCGCTCGGTGGCACCGGTGTAGATCTGGCGCGGGCGCCCGATCTTCGTCTGGGGATCCCGCATCATCTCGCGCCACTGCGCGATCCAGCCCGGCATCCGGCCGAGGGCGAACAGCGGCGTGAACATCGCCGGTTCGAAGCCCATGGCCTTGTAGATGAGGCCCGTGTAGAAGTCGACGTTCGGGTAGAGCTTGCGCTCGATGAAGTACTCGTCGCTGAGGGCGATCTCCTCGAGCTCCATCGCGATGTCGAGCAGCTCGTCGCGCTTGCCGAGGGTCGAGAGCACGGCGTCCGCGCTCTTCTTGACGATCGCCGCACGCGGGTCGTAGTTCTTGTAGACGCGGTGCCCGAAGCCCATGAGGCGGACACCGTCCTCCTTGTTCTTCACCTTCTTCATGAAGTCCTGGACGCCCGTCCCCGACCCCTTGATCTCCGTGAGCATCTTGAGCACCGACTCGTTCGCGCCCCCGTGCAGCGGGCCGGAGAGCGCGTTGATCCCGGCTGCGACCGAGGCGTAGATGTTCGCCTGGCTCGACCCGACGATGCGGACCGTCGACGTCGAGCAGTTCTGCTCGTGGTCGGCGTGGAGGATGAGGAGCTTGTCCAGCGCGTCGACGACGGTCGGGTCCGAGTCGTACTGCATGTACGGCACCGCGAACGTCATGCGGAGGAAGTCGTCGACGTATCCGCGCGAGTAGTCGGGGTAGAGCAGGGGCTCGCCGACCCGTCGGCGGTGCAGGTATGAGGTGATGGTCCGCGACTTCGCGAGGAGGAGCACCGTGGCCAGCTCGATGGTCTCGTCGTCGAACGGGTCGAGGGACTCGGGGTAGAACGTCGAGAGCGCGTTGATCGCCGAGGCCATGACCGCCATCGGGTGCCCGTTGCGGGGGAACGTCCCCATGAACGTGCGGAAGTCCTCGTGGACGAGCGTGTGGCGGTTGACCCGCTCGACGAACGCGTCGTGCTCGCTGGGGGTCGGCAGCTCACCGTGGATGAGGAGGTACGCGACCTCGAGGAACGTGGACTTCTCCGCCAGCTGGTCGATCGGGTACCCGCGGTAGCGCAAGATGCCCGCATCGCCGTCGATGTACGTGACCTTGGACTCGCACGAGGCGGTGTTCATGAACCCGGGGTCGACGGTGACCATCCCCGTCGTGCTGAGCAACGACGAGACGACGATCCCGTCGTTCCCCTCGGTGGCCGGGACCACCGGGAGGTTCTGGGACTCGTCGCCAACGCTGAGCGTGACCGTTGCTTGCTGGGTGTCCGGCATGTCTTCCCTTCCTGCTGCACGTCTCACCCGGTCGGGTGGAGCGGTGCTCCTCCTGGTCGGCCCTGTCGGCGCCGCGGATGACCGGAGTCGATCCTCCAGGGAGGTCGACGTCGGCCCTAGGTGACGGTACCCGCCACTACCGGTTCGTGCCCAATTGGTGAAGGTTCTCAGACTATCAATCGTGGGTGAGACGGGTCACACCACGCGGGCGCCCGGACGTGCGCTCACGTCAGCGGGAGCCCAGCCGCAGGGCGGCCTGGTCGACCCGCTCGTCCGTCGCAGTGAGGGCGACACGTACGTGCCGGTCCGCCGCCGCCCCGTAGAACGCTCCGGGTGCGACGAGCACCCCGCGCTCGGCCAGGTCGGCAGCGATGCTCCACCCGGAGCGCCCCGGGTCGTCGGCCGACCTCGCCCAGAGGTAGAGGCCCGCCTCGGACCCGTCGACGGCGAGCCCGGCCGTCGAGAGGGCGGCCAGGAGGATCTCGCGGCGGCGGCGGTACACCTCGCGCTGCGCGGCGACGTGCTCGTCCTCACGGAGGGCCACGGTCATGGCCGCCTGGACAGGAGCGGGGACGATCATCCCGAGGTGCTTGCGCAGCGCCAGCAGGCGCTCGACGATCGCACGGTCCCCGGCGACGAGAGCTGCGCGGTAGCCGGCGATGCTCGACTGCTTCGACAGGGAGTACGCCGCGAGGAGGCCCTCGTGCGAGCCGCCGTTGACACGCGGGTCGAGGATGCTCGGTACCCCGCCGGTGGCCCACGGCTCGGACCACGCGAGCTCGGCGTAGCACTCGTCGCTCACGACGACCGCACCGATCGCCCGCGCCGCGTCCACGACCTCCCGGAGTGCGTCGATGCCGAGCACCTCGCCGGACGGGTTCCCTGGGGAGTTGACCCACACGAGCCGGACGTCGGAGCGCCCCGCCCAGTCCGAGACGCGTGCGGAAGGCAGCGGCGTGGCACCGGCGAGCCGGGCGCCGACGTCGTAGGTCGGATAGGCGACGGCCGGGTGGACGACGACGTCGCCCGCGCCGAGCGACAACAAGGACGGGAGCAGGCCGACGAGCTCCTTGGAGCCGATCGTCGGGAGCACGGCCGCAGGATCCAGACCAGGCACAGCCCGCCGTCGGGCGAACCAGGCCGCCGCCGCCTCGCGGAGCGCGAGCGTCCCGTGGGTCGTCGGGTAGCCGTGCGCATCGGCTGCTCCCGCGAGCGCAGCCTGGACGACCGCCGGCGTGGGGTCGACGGGCGTGCCCACCGAGAGGTCGACGATCCCGTCAGGGTGGGCACGAGCGCGGTCGGCCAGCGGGACGAGCGTGTCCCAGGGGAAGACGAGCTCCGTCAGGTCGGCGAACCCCACAGCCGGCCGACGCCTCAGGCCTGCGGAGGCAGGACGGAGATGACCGGGTGGTCCTTGTCGATCTCGCCCATCTTCGCGGCACCACCGGGAGAGCCGAGGTCGTCGAAGAACTCGACGTTCGCCTTGTAGTACTCGCTCCACTCCTCCGGGACGTCGTCCTCGTAGTAGATGGCCTCGACCGGGCAGACCGGCTCGCACGCACCGCAGTCGACGCACTCGTCGGGGTGGATGTAGAGGGATCGTTTGCCCTCGTAGATGCAGTCGACGGGGCATTCCTCGATGCAGGCCTTGTCCTTGACGTCGACGCAAGGCTGAGCGATCACGTAGGTCACTTCGAGGTCCTTCCCGGACTCCAGTCCAGACGATCAGCACGCCAGACGGCGCACGACTCCTATTATCGCCTAGACGACGCGCACCCGATCCCGTGTGCCCACTGGATGGAAGGACCTCGGCCATGGCCGACGACGGCTCTCAGCGACCGACGGAGTCGCTCGAACCACCGTGGCGCTCCTGGGATGCAGGGACGCGCGTGATGATCCGCCGCAGGCTGCCTGCCGGCTCGACGCACCTGTTCACCGACGTCATCGGCACGATCGTCCGCACGGACGTGACGGGACTCACTCTCGAGACACGGTCCGGGCCCGTCGACGTCCCAGCGGCCGAGATCGCCGTCGGCAAGCCCGTCCCCCCGGCACCGGCCCGGCGCCGCCCGTCCTGAGCCCGCGTCCGCCCCGGTACAGGCCCGGCAAGACCGAGCGATCAGACGAACAGTCGGTCAAGCACCGGGGTCCTCCACGACGAGGCTCGCGTCGTCACCGCGACCCGTGATCCTGCCGCCGCGAGCCCCCAGCGCGACGAGCTCCGCCTGCCACGGCTCGTCCGGGTGCAGCGTGATGGTCCGCAGCGTCTGCGAGCCGGGCTCCGCCCCGCCCGACCGCAACGCGTCGCCCCGGGAGAAGAACCAGCCCGTGGGCCCGTTCGACTCGAGGGCTTCCGCGAGCCGTTCCAGGTCGCGGGCGGCCACCCGCAGGGCCGGCCCGACCCAGCCGGCATTCTCCACGATCATCGCCTCGGTCCGGGCGGGGTCGGTCCGCGCGACCCGGGTCCCGTCACGGAAGCTTCCCGCAGCCAGCCCGACTGCGACGTCCGTGATCGTCGAGTGCGCCACGATGTTGAGCAGCTCGGTGGCGACCACGTGCGGCACGTGACTGATGAGGGCTGCCGCCTCGTCGTGCACCCCGTCGCTCAACGGGTGCACGATCCCTCGGAGGACGTCGACGACGAGCTCGACGACCGCCAGGAACCCGGTCATCGGAGTGGTCCCGTCGAGCGTGACCGCCCATCGTGCGCCCCGCAGGAGCTCGGGGTCGGACGACCGGAAGCCGCTGTGCTCGGTCCCCGCCATCGGGTGAGCCCCCACGAACCTCTCGCCGAGGCCCGCCGCGACCATCGCGTCACGCACCGGCCCCTTGACGCTGCCGACATCGGTGACGAGCGCGTCGGGGCCGAGCAGGGGCGCGAGCGCTCGTGCGGTCTGGTCGACGACGACGAGCGGTACGGCGAGCACCACGAGCCAGGGCGCGGTGCCGCACGCCTCCTCGAGAGACCCGACCACGCGGATGCCCGCGTCCGCTGCAGCGACCATCGTCTGGGCGTCGGGGTCCCAGCCGACGACGTCCGTCCCTGCGTCCACCAGCGCGCGAGCCAACGAACCGCCGATGAGTCCGAGGCCGACGACTGCGACAGGCCCTCGTGGCAGCGTCACGAGGTCTCCTCCCCTGCGCTCGTGGGCGGCGACCACAGGAGACCATGGTCGAGGACCGCTCCTGGTGCGTCGACGCGGACGCTGCCCGTGGGCACCCGGTGGGCGTCGACCGTGCCCTCGAGCTCGCCGCGAGCAGGGAAGACCCCCAGGGTCTTGAGCGAGTCCCCGGCGGCGAGGAGCCCCTCGAGGACGCCACGGACCCCCGCGTCCCACGGTGCCCCGTCCACCGTGACGATGAAGACGTATCGCCCTTCGAGCGCCTTCACGGGGCGGGTGATGAGGCTGGAGAGGTTGACGCCGAGCGAACCGAACGCCTGCGTGATGCGCGCGAGCACACCCGGACCGGTCGCGTGCGGGGTGATCGCCAGCATGGTGCGCCACGCGTCGCCGTCCGCTGCGGTGCGACGTGCGCGCGCAGCGGCATCGCGGCTCGTCACGAGCAGGAACCGGGTCCGGGCGCCGTGGAAGTCCTCGACGCCACGCTCGACCGTCTCGAGGCCGTACAGCTCTCCGCAGAGACGCGGACCGAGCGCGAGCTGCCCGGGACCCACGTCGCGGCAGGCGGCCGCGTTCGACGTGGCCGGGACCGGCACGAGGTCCCGCGCGGTGACGAACCGCTGGCACTGGGCCAGACCGTGGGGATGGCTCGTCACCTGGGTCACCGGATCGCCCGAGCCGGGCCGTGCGAACGCGTCGAAGGTGATCTCGACGAACGTCTCGTCCACGGCCACGACGTTCTCGGCGCTGACGATCGCGTCGAGCGACGGCACCACGTATCCCTCGACCGAGTTCTCGATGGCCACCACGCCGTGGGTGAACGCCCCGGAGTCGACCCCGTCGTAGACGTCGGCGACCGTGCGGACGGGGACCAGCGTCGCCCCGGCCGCGGCCGGCTCCCGGGCCCAGCGCAGCGCCGCCTCGTGCGTGAACGTCCCGTCGGGGCCCAGGTAGGCGAGCTGTGCGCCCGCGTCAGGCGTCATCACCGCTGGCTCAGCG
The DNA here is from genome assembly GCF_040012415.1 of Sanguibacter sp. 25GB23B1. NCBI lineage: Bacteria > Bacillati > Actinomycetota > Actinomycetes > Micrococcales > Sanguibacteraceae > Sanguibacter > Sanguibacter sp. 25GB23B1. The sequence goes on along the minus strand of NZ_JBDYKL010000019.1, from coordinate 61,583 downwards.
TCCGACGACCGCAGACGACGCCCACAGCGGGGTCAGGGCGTCTGGGCCGGGGATGAACTCCTGACCCGGCAGCACGGCCAGCACCCTCAGCGCGACGCCGCGCGCGCTGAACTCCGCCAGGAGGCGGTGCAGGGCGTCGGAGTCGCTGCAGGTGAAGGAGGTGAGGAAGACGTGCGGCCCCTCTTGCGAGCGTTGGCTGCGCAGGTGCTGCAGGTCGATGCCTGCGGCGGAGATCACTCCGAGAGTCTCCTGCAGCGACCCACGGTGATCGTCCCGCGGGCCGAACGCGAGCCACACCTGGGCAGGGCTCGCGAAGTCCTGCGACGACCGGGCCGTCTCGAGGAGGCCGTACCAGATGAGGGGGATCTCGCGCAGCCGGCTGCTCCCTGCAAGCTCTTGGAAGCCGTCGGGGATCGCCGAGCGCTCCACGACGAGCGTGCCCGACTCCCCCGCGACCGCGATGCGCTCGGCGACGGACGTGGTGGTCGGGACGAGCCGCGGGCTGAGACCCATGGCGCGCAGGACGTGGCGGCAGTCCCGCATGCCTGCCTCGTCGACGACCGCGGCCCCCTGCGCGTCGGCGGTCCGGCCGACCCACGTCCACTCCGACGGCACGGGCACGGCCTGGGTGAGGACGAGCGACCGGTCCGACGAGAGCAGGGAGCGTTCGAGCTCCGGGGCGGGCTGCGCCGGGTGCCCGATGTGCACGACCGCCGCGAGGTTGTCGATGCTCGCGACCGTCGCCAGGGTCTGGCTCGTCGATCCGAGGTCGAGGAGCTCGGATCCTCCTCCTGACCATCCGCCGACGGTCGCAGCGAGGCGTGCGTGCGGTCCGGACTCGCGTCCGCTCTTGCCGAGCATGGGTCGTTCCTCACCTGGGTGCGTGGATAGGACGGTCGTGCTGGTGGGGCGTGTCGATGCTAGCCCGACGTGATCACCCGTCGCAGACGACGGCGTTCTGCGGCTTGTAGCGCCACGAGTTCGTCTCGTCGACGACGACCTCGGCGGTCGCGGTCACGGTGACCTTGCGCCACACCGAGACGGAGAAGCCCGGGCCACCGGCGCTCTGCGGGCTGCACGACGGCCCGGCCTTGTGCTGGGTGGTCGGCGAGACGACGTTCGACCGGGGGGACGTCGTGGTCTCGACCGTGTAGTGCGGGGTGCTCCAGGCCGCGACGTGCACCCGGCCACCCGCGACCCAGGACTGCAGCAGCACGCCGTAGGGCGAGTCGTTGCGCCACTCCATGTCGATCTGGCCCTCGTACAGCGTCGCTTCACGCCCCTCCGGGTACCGGCTGAACCAGTAGCTGTGCGGCGTGTGCGACACGTCGATCATCCCGGCGAAGAAACCGGCGTTGTACGTGGTCGTCGACATCTGCGACAGGCCACCGCCCGTCCCGTTGGTGATCTCGCCGTCCACGATGACGTGAGCCTGGAGGTACCCGTTCGCCGTCGTGATCGGACCGATCGTGTCGAGCAGGGAGAACGTCTCCCCGGGCCGCACGAGAGTTCCTGTGACCTTGCCCGCCGCGATCCTCAGGTTCTCCGTCCGGTCCGGCTCGTTGGTGAGCGGGGTCGAGAACTCGCTGACCTTCGACGTGACGCCGAGCGCCTCGAGCGCGGCGGTCGACTGCGCCGGGTCGCTCGCCGTGAGCTCGACCGTCGCTGTCCGCTGGTCACCCAGCGCCGCCTCCTGGACTCCCGCCGCGAGGGCAGCCGGGTCCAGCGTGGTGCCTGGCGTGCCGGGCTGGATCTGGGGGACACCGTCGACGAACGCGAAGCTCGCGTCCGCCGCGTTCGAGAGCAGGTCGGTCGTCCGGGCCAGGACGCCCTCGACGAGGGTCGGACCGTCGAACGCCAGGACCAGGGCACCGTCGACCGGCGCGTAGGTCGCGGCCGCCGTCAGCGCGTCGACGGGGAGCTCCGCGAGCTGGCCGGACACGGAGACGGACACAGGAGCCGCAGCGACACGCTGAGCCTCGGCGAAGGCCGCGTCGGTCTCGGCCTGGGTGATCTCGGGCTCCAGCGGGACGGTGTCGAGCTCGAGCGGTCGTGCTGCCGTGAGCCACGAGTCGACGATCGTCTCCCGGAGGTGCTCCGGGTCCACCGACGTGCCGTCGACGGCCGGCGTCTGCACGGCGGCTGCATCGACGAACGCGACCGTCCCGCTCGTCGCCGGCGTCTCGAGGTCGACGACGAGAGCTTCGGTCGCGGCCTCGAACAGCTCCTCGTCGACGACGGTGACGGGGTCGACGTCGTCGCCACCCGCGATCTGGGCGAGCAGCGGGCGCGGGTCGAGCGTGAACTCCGTGAGGCCCGCGACGGTCGCCTCCGCGTCGAAGGTCAGCCCGGCCGTGCCGGGGTCGAGGCTCCCCGCTCCCCCACCCGCTGTGACGGGGACCGGCTGGGTCGCCACCCCGCCCAGCTCGGCGGTGAGACGTGCCGTCGCCTCGGCAGCGGGCAGGCCGCCGATGTCGACACCGGCGACCGTCGTCCCGCGTGGGATGCGGTCGGCGAAGTACCACTGGGCACCGAGATAGGCACCTGCGGCGATGAGCAGGCCGAGGCCGGTCCAGAGCAGCACCTTCGGCAACCTGCTCGGGGTGCTCGATCCGTCGAAGGCGCCGAGCGGCGAGGCCTCCACGACGACCTCGTCCGGGTCCGACGGGGTCACGGGCGTGCTCGTCGTCGGCTCGGACCGCGGCTCTGCGGAAGCGGCGAACGAGCTGACGACGGGCGCCTCCGCGGCGGCTGTCGCGACGTCCTCCTGAGCGCGCTCGGCGGACTGCGCCTCGATCGCCGGCGCGGTGACGGTAGCGTCGGTCGGTGCGGGCTGCGCAGCGCGCGGCGGCAGCATCGTCGAGGTGAGCGTCGCTTTCGTGTCCGCGCCGCCCGCCCCTTCTGCGCCGGTGTCGGACGCGGGCTTGGTCCGCAGGATGATCGGCAGCTCGACAGCGGGGGTCGGCGCAGCGACCGGAGCCGGGGTCGACGACAGGTCCGCGGGAGCGGCGGGCGCGGGCTCTGCTGCCGGGACCGGGTGGACTGCGGGCGCGGGCTCCTCAGCCGGGGCCGGGGCGACGGCGGACGCAGGCTCGTCAGCCGGGGCGGGGGCGACAGCGGTGGCGGGCTCGTCGGCAGCGGTGGGTGTAGGCACGGGCACAGGATCTGCACCTGGCGCAGTCTCCGCAGCGGGCGCAGGCGGGTCGGCGGGCGCAGGCGGGTCGGCGGACACAGGCGCATCAGCGCGCGACTCTGCAGGCTCCTCGATCGGAGCCACCTCAAGCACTGGCTCCCCGGCGGTCGTCGCACCATCCGATGCCGTAGTCTCCGTAGCCCCGATCGCCGGTGTCCCGGTCTCCGGTGCTCCGGGCGCTGGCACGTCGGTGCTCGACGCTCCGAGGGTGGCCGGCTCGGCGGTCGCCTGTGCGACAGGCTCGTCGTGCGGCGTGGAGCTCGAGACGTTCGTGCTCTCGGGCTCTACGACGTCCGGAGTCTCCTGCGTCTCGTCAGACGTGTGAGACTTCCCGTCGGTGCTGCTCATCAGTTCGCTCCACTCGCGAAGAAGGCCGGGATCTCCCCGGGACATGAGTTGGATGCGGTCGCCCCCGCGCGCTCAGTGTACGGTGCACGCGCCCCCACGACTCAGGCGGCACGTCAGTCGAGAAACCACTTCCGCGGCGCGCACGCGGCAAGACCGATCATGGCTGCGCCACCGATCATCCACGCGTACGTGCTGATCTGAGCCGGGAGCACGATGTCTCCACCAGGTCCGACCAGAGCGAGCACCTGGACGACCACCAACCAGCCGACGCCGTAGGCGACGACGCCGGCACCGCCGAGCCATGCGCGCACGAGCACACCACCGACGGCGACGGCGAGCAGCGCGACGAGAAGGATCCACGGCATCCACTGTCGGTGCGCGACCGTGCCGAGCAGACCGACGAGGGCACCGGTGGCCAGCGCACAGAGGTACCACAGCACGGTGACACCGGAGAATCGGTTACGGGCAGGCATGAGGGCGAGGCTACCTCTCGACGCTGGGTGCGACCTGGGACGGTCCGTCGGTGGAGACGGCCCGCGCGTAGAACTCTGTGGCGAGCCACGGGACGAGGATGTCGTTGCTCAACGCGTACGCACCCACGATGGCGGAGGCGTCGTCGGGGGTTCCGCCGGACAGTCGGACGACGCGGTGCACCTGGGTCGCGTGCGACCGCAGCGCCCTCTCGACCTGATCGAGGACTGGTCGGGTATCGAGGACAGCGACGACGTGTCGATCACCCGCAGCCACCGCCGGCAACGGCCCGTCGGGGGCAGGCAGGGTGGCGCGACCGACTGGCAGCCGCCCCGCGAGCACGGAGTCGACCAGCCGCGTCCTCGCCGCGCGGAGCACGTCGGACGGGATCACCGTCCACCAGACGTCGCGCGGGCGGTGACCGGGAAGGGAACCGGAGGCGCGAGCAGCCAGCTCCACCGCTCGCATCGTGATCTCGTGCGCACGGACGTGATCAGGGTGGCCGTACCCGCCTCCCGGCTCGTAGGTGACGACCACGTCGGGTCGTCGATCCCGGACGAGCTCGGCGAGCCGGGCCGCCTGGTCGTCGAGCGACCCCGCGACGAGCGCGTGCGGAGGGATGACCTCCGCCGCTCCGGCGTGGCCGCTGAGCCCGGCCCGCTCTCCGCCGACCCATGACATGCCGGAGTCCTCGTACCGCTCCCCGGACACGTCGTCCCCGCCGCCGGGGACGGGGAGAGCGTCGAGGTACGCGTGGTCGTCGACGCCGAGGGCCCGGAGCGCGGAGCCGAGCTCCTGCTCGCGGTGCGCCGCGAGGCGGGGCCCGTCACCCTCGAGGTGGACCCGCTCGTCACCGATGACCTCCCCGCGCTCGCCGCGGGTGCAGGTCACGAGGGTGACGTGCTCGCCGCCGGCGGCCCAGGTAGCGAGCAGACCTCCGGTCGCGAGCGTCTCGTCGTCGGGGTGGGCATGGACGACGAGGAGCCGTCCCTGCGGGACGAGCGGAGCGGGCGGCAGCACCGTCACGGGGTCCTCCTCGGCTGGCGGAACGCAGACGAGTGCATGACCTGCGTCGTGACTGCCGGAGCGGTCAGCGGGAGGTCATGCACTCGTGTGCGGTGCACGGAAGAGCGTCGGCTCAGCTCTTCTTCTGACGGGAGAACGCTCGGGCGCGCTCCGACTGGTCGAGGATGACCTTGCGGATGCGGACGACCTCGGGGGTCACCTCGACGCACTCGTCCTCGCGGGCGAACTCGAGGGACTCCTCGAGCGTGAGGTGCTTCGGCGGGGTGAGGTTCTCGAACGTGTCGCTGCTCGCAGCGCGCATGTTCGTGAGCTTCTTCTCCTTGGTGATGTTGACGTCCATGTCCTCGTTGCGCGAGTTCTCACCGACGATCATGCCCTCGTAGACCTCCTGGGTGGGGTCGACGAAGAAGGAGCCGCGCTCCTGGAGGTTGATCATCGCGAACGGCGTGACCACGCCGGAGCGGTCGGCGACGAGCGAACCGTTGACACGGGTCTCGATCGGACCGAACCACGGCTCGTAGCCGGCGGAGATCGACGACGCGATGCCGGTCCCACGGGTGTCCGTGAGGAAGCGGGTGCGGAAGCCGATGAGGCCACGGGCCGGGACGACGAAGTCCATGCGGACCCATCCGGTGCCGTGGTTGGACATGGTCTCCATGCGGCCCTTGCGCTGCGCGAGGAGCTGGGTGATCGCGCCGAGGTACTCCTCGGGGACGTCGATGGTCATGCGCTCCATCGGCTCGTTCCGCTTGCCGTCGACGAGCTTGGTGACGACCTGGGGCTTTCCGACCGTCAGCTCGAAGCCCTCGCGGCGCATCTGCTCGACGAGGATGGCGAGCGCAAGCTCTCCACGTCCCTGGACCTCCCAGGCGTCCGGGCGCTCCGTCGGGAGCACGCGGATGGAGACGTTACCGATGAGCTCCTTGTCGAGGCGGTCCTTCACCTGGCGGGCGGTGACCTTGTGGCCCTTGCCGCCCTTGCCCGCGAGCGGGGAGGTGTTGATACCGATCGTCATCGAGATCGCCGGGTCGTCGATCGTGATGAGCGGCAGCGGGCGCGGGTCGTCCGGGTCCGTGAGCGTCTCACCGATGGTGATGTCCTCGATACCGGCGACGGCGACGATGTCACCGGGGCCCGCGGACTCGGTCGGGACGCGGTCGAGCGCCTTCGTCTCGAGCAGCTCGGTGATCTTGACGTTCTGGAGCGTGCCGTCGGCGCGCGCCCAGGCGACGGTCTGTCCCTTGCGGATGGTTCCGTTGAAGACGCGCAGGAGCGCGAGACGGCCGAGGAACGGCGACGCGTCGAGGTTCGTGACGTGCGCCTGGAGGGGGTGGCCTTCCTCGAACGTCGGGGCCGGGATCTTCTCGATGATCATCTTGAAGAGGGGCTCGAGGTCCTCGCTGTCCGGCATGCCGCCGTCGGCGGGCTGGTTCGTCGACGCGCGACCGACCTTGGCGGCGGCATAGACGACCGGCATGTCGAGGATCGCGTCGAGGTCGAGGTCGGGGACCTCGTCAGCGAGGTCGCTCGCGAGGCCGAGCAGGAGGTCGGTCGCCTCGGCGACGACCTCTTCGATGCGGGAGTCGGGGCGGTCCACCTTGTTGACCAGGAGGATCACGGGGAGCTTGGCGACGAGCGCCTTGCGGAGCACGAAGCGCGTCTGGGGCAGCGGGCCCTCGGACGCATCGACGAGGAGGACGACGCCGTCGACCATGGACAGGCCGCGCTCGACCTCGCCACCGAAGTCAGCGTGACCCGGGGTGTCGATGACGTTGATCGTGATGCCGTCGTGCTCCCCTGCCGCGGCCGCAGCGGGACCCGCGTAGTGCACCGCGGTGTTCTTCGCGAGGATCGTGATGCCCTTCTCGCGTTCGAGGTCACCGGAGTCCATCGCGCGCTCGTCGACGTGGGCGTGCGCGCCGAAGGCGCCGCACTGCTTGAGCATGGCGTCGACGAGGGTGGTCTTGCCATGGTCGACGTGGGCGACGATCGCGACGTTGCGCAGGTCGGAGCGCACAGACATAGAGAAACTCATTTCACCGTGTGGAAAGGACCGGGGCAGCGAGTGCGCCGCAGGTCACCGAATGGTCAAGGTGGTCGCAGGTTGCCAGCGCAGCTCTAGCGAATTTCGCACCGCGCAACGGCAGACGGACGACGTTGACCTATGCAATCGTAGCGCCCGATCGCGCATCCTGGGCTCACCGAGGTCAACTGTGCGCGAAGTCTCGCTGCTGCGGACCTTCGCGGCGGTGGTTCGAGAACGCCCTGACGCCCTGGCGGACGAGCCCGCCAGGGCGTCAGGGCAGCGCTCAGTGGCGGTGACGCTCGGTCGGGCCGGCAGGCACGATGTCCAGGCGCGAACCCGGGATCGCACCGAGCAGCTCGCGCGTGTAGTCCTCCTGCGGGGTGTCGAACACCTCGTCGGTGGAGGCCGCCTCGATGATGCGTCCGTTCTTCATCACGCAGACCTGGTCCGCGATCTGGCGCACGACCGCGAGGTCGTGCGTGATGAACAGGTAGCTCAGCCCGAGCTCCGCCTGGAGGTCGTTGAGGAGCTCGAGGATCTGGGCCTGGACGAGCACGTCGAGCGCGGAGACCGCCTCGTCGCACACGATGACCTCGGGCCGGAGCGCGAGCGCACGCGCGATGGCGATGCGCTGACGCTGGCCACCGGAGAGCTCGTTGGGGAACCTGCGCATGGTCGACTGCGGAAGTGCCACCATGTCGAGGAGCTCACGCACGCGCGCCTCACGCTCCTTCTTCGACCCGACCTTGTGGATCCGCAGGGGCTCCTCGATCGTCCGGAAGATGGAGTACATGGGGTCGAGCGAACCGTAGGGGTTCTGGAAGATCGGCTGGACACGGCGACGGAAGTCGAAGAGCTCCTTCTTGCCGAGCGTGCTCAGGTCGACCCCGTCGAAGAAGATCTTTCCCTCCGTGGGGTCGAGGAGGTTGAGCATGATGTTCGCGACCGTGGACTTGCCGGAGCCCGACTCCCCCACGAGCGCGACGGTCGTCCCGCTCTTGATGCGGAACGAGACATCGTCGACCGCCTTGAAGTCCTGGTGCTTGCCGGATCCACGGATCTGGAACACCTTGGTGAGGTTCTCGACGACCACGACGTCCTCGCGCGTGTCGACGGCCCCGTGGCCCCCGGTCGCGGCCAGGAGGTCTGCGGCCTCGATCCCGGCGGCCTTCGCGCTCTGGATGCGCTTGGACGCGAGCGAGGGCGCTGCTGCGACGAGCCGCTGCGTGTACGGGTGCTGCGGGTTTGCGAGGATCTCCCGCGACGGCCCGGACTCGACGACCTTCCCGCGGTACATGACGACGAGCTGCTCTGCACGCTCCGCGGCCAGACCGAGGTCGTGGGTGATGAAGAGGACCGCCGTGCCGAGCTCCTTCGTGAGCTCCTCGAGGTGGTCGAGGATGGTGCGCTGCACCGTGACGTCGAGTGCGGACGTCGGCTCGTCGGCGATGAGCAGCTTCGGACGGGCCGCGAGGCCGATCGCGATGAGGGCGCGCTGGCGCATGCCGCCGGAGAACTCGTGGGGGAACTGCTTCGCCCGTCGCACCGCGTCGGGCAGACCTGCCTCGGCGAGCAGACCCGCGACGCGGTCGTTGACGTCGGCGGTCGTCGTCTGCGAGGAGACCGCCGTCGATGCGGCGGGCACCCCGGACTCGGTGAGGATCTTCACGGCCTCGAGCCGGGTCGTCGAGCCGACGACGATCCGCTCATCAGCTGCGGCCACTGCGGCGTCGAGAGAGGCACGCGGAAGGCTCGACGTCTCCCGGAGCACGTCGAGGAGCGCGGCCTTGGCACGACGTCCGATGAGGAGGTCGCCGCCTTCCATTCCCCCTTCGGTCGAGCTGATCGCCGTGACGAGGCCCTTCTGGGTTCCGCGCGAGACGTCGATCTGGTTGGCCTTGAGGCCTTCCTTGACCTGGTACCCAATGCTCCACACCGGGTTGAGGTTGGACATGGGGTCCTGCGGGACGAGCCCGATGGACGTGCCGCGCAGGCCGACGATCTCCTTGCGGGACGCGGACGTGATGTCCTTGCCGTCGAAGAGGATCGACCCACCGGTGACCTTGCCCGTTCCGGGAAGGAGACTGATGATGGCGTGTGCCGTGGTGGACTTTCCGGAGCCGGACTCCCCGACGATCGCCACGGACTGCCCGGGATAGATGGTGAGGTTCGCACCGCGGACGGCCGGGACCTCTCCGTTGAGCGTGGTGAAGGTGACGTCGAGATCGCGGATCTCGAGGAGCGGCGCTTGAGCGTTCAGGTCGGTCATCGCTTCCGGGCCTTCGGGTCGAGGGCGTCGCGCACGGCGTCGCCCATCATGATGAAGCTCAGGACGGTGATGGCGAGCGCTGCCGAGGGGTAGAAGAGCACGCTGGCGTTGGTCCGGAGCGAGGTCTGGGCGGTGGAGATGTCGTGTCCCCAGGACAGGACGCTCTGCGGCAGCCCGATACCGAGGAACGAGAGCGTGGCCTCTGCGACGATGAACGTTCCGAGTGACACGGTGGCGACGACGATGATCGGCGCCGCTGCGTTCGGGACGACGTGTCGGACGAGGGTCTCGAGCTTCGACGCACCCAGCGCCTTGGCGGCGGTGATGAAGTCGTTGTTCTTCACGCTGAGGACCGCACCGCGGGTGATGCGGGCGACCTGTGGCCACCCGAACACGGTGAGGACCGCGACGACGTTCATGACGGTCTTGCCGTCCTGGAACACCTGGCCGAGGACGATCGCCGCGAGGACGAGCGGGATGGCGAAGAAGATGTCGGTCACGCGGGAGAGGATCGTGTCGAACCATCCGCCGTAGAAGCCGGCGATCGCACCGATCGTCGCGCCGAGGATGACGACGCCGAGCGTCGTGAGCATGCCGACCGTGACGGAGGCACGGGCCCCGTAGATCACTCGGGAGTAGACGTCGCAGCCCTGGCGGTCGAAACCGAAGGGGTGTCCGGCCTGGGGTTCGCCCAACGAGTTCCGGAGCTCGCAGAACTCGGGGTCGACCGAGGTGAACAGGCTCGGGAAGAAGGCGACGGCGAGCACGAGGAGGATGAGGACGGCCGAGACCCAGAAGAGCGCGCGGCCGCGCAGGTCACGCCATGCGTCACCCCACAGGCTGCTCGGTGCTTCGTTCTCGTTGACCTTGTCGACGACCGCGAGGGGGGTCTCGCTCGGATCGGCGACGAAGTGTGCCTGGGAGGGGCGCTGCGTGGTGGTGGCTGCCCCGTCGAGGTCTTTGCGCACTGGGTTCACGCTCTCAGACATAACGGATCCTCGGGTCGAGGACGGCGTAGAGGAGGTCGACGAGCAGGTTCCCGACGATGTAGACGATGACGAGGATCGTCACGAAGGTCACCACCGTCGTCGGCTCGCCGCGGATGATGGCTTGGTACAGGGTTCCACCGACACCGGGGACGTTGAAGATCGCCTCGGTGACGATCGCGCCGCCCATGAGGGCGCCGAGGTCCGCTCCGAGGAAGGTCACGACGGGGATGAGTGAGTTACGGAGCACGTGGACCTGGACGACGCGTCCACGGGACAGGCCCTTGGCCGTCGCGGTGCGCACGTAGTCGGCAGTGAGGTTCTCGGACACGGACGTGCGCGTCAGGCGCAGCACGTAGGCGAACGAGACGGCCCCGAGGACGGCGGCGGGCATGAGCAGGCTCTCGAAGCTGGTGTCGCCGCCGACCGTGGGCGGGAACCAGCCGAGCTTCACGCCGAACGTGAACTGCACGACGAAACCGATGACGAACGTCGGGACGGCGATGACGATGAGGCTCACGACGAGGACGCTCGCATCGAAGATGCCGCCCTTGCGGAGACCGGCGACGAGACCGACGCCGATGCCGAGCACGGACTCGAAGATCAGAGCCATGATCGCGATCTTGAACGTCACCGGGAAAGCGCGGGCGACGACGTCGATGACCGGCTGGCCCGAGAAGGAGTTGCCGAAGTCGAGCGTGAGGATGCCCTTGAGGTAGAGCAGGTACTGGATGAAGAAGGGCTGGTCGAGATTGAACTGCGCGCGGATCTGGTCAGCGACCGCCGGGGACAGTCCGCGCTCACCGCCGAGAGCCTGGATCGGATCTCCAGGGAGCGCGAAGACCATCGCATAGATCAGCAGTGTCGCCCCGAGGAACACCGGGATCATCTGCAACAGTCTGCGTCCGATGTATCGGACCATCAGGTCAATCCTTCCTTCGAGCCGTCGGCGAGGAACGCGGCTCGTCCGTCGGCCACTGTAGCGGGAGTACGCGCATGGAGGCGCACACAGATGGTGGGGTGAGGGACCCTTTGAGGGCCCTCACCCCACCGATGATGCGGTCATTCTAGGTGCTGCTGATCACCACTCGTTGATCTCGTTGGCCTCGGCCCACAGCTCCTTGGCCCGCTCGGGGTCGTACTCGAGGACCTCGGAACCGGCGAGGGAGTCGTTCCACCCGGCGATCGTCGGCGACGTGAAGTCGGCGGCCGGGGTGCGCGTCCCCATGAAGATCGTCTCCGTGATCGACTCACGGTCGATCGCCATCGAGATGGCCTGGCGACGCAGGTTGCCCTCTTCGCCCTCGAAGTGCTCGAGGTTCTGAGCGATCGTGAAGGACTGGAAGATCGCGGCGGGCTGGTTGACCGCGCGTGCTCCGAGGTCCTCCTCGTACGTGCCGAACGCGCTGTCCGGAACGGCGTCGAGGATGTCGAGGTTGTTCGCGAGCAGGTCGTTGTACGCGGCGTCCTGGCTCTCGTAGAACGTGATCTTCACACCAGAGTTGGCTGCGGCACGGACGCCCGTGTACTGCTCGTTCGGGACGAGGTCGATGCTGACGTTGTGCTGCCACGCGCCGGGCTCGACCTTGTACGGGCCGTTACCGATCGGGTTCTCGCCGAACGCGGCCATGTCGGCGAACGCGCTTGCCGGGAGCGGCATGTACGCGCTGTAGCCGAGACGCAGCGGGAAGTCGGCCTCAGGCTGCTTGAGCGTGACGGTGAAGGTCGTCTCGTCCACGACGGCGAGGCCGGTGAGCGGCGAGTCCTCGTCGTAGGAGAAGCCCTCGATGCCCTCGAAGAAGTAGGAGGACAGCTGAGCGTTGCTCAGCAGAGCGCCGTAGTTCCATGCGTCGACGAAGGACTGAGCCGTGACGGCCTCGCCGTTCGTGAAGGTGGTGCCGCCCTTGATCTTGATCGTGTAGACCTGGTTGTCCGTGGTCTCGATCGACTCGGCGAGCTCGTTGACCGCGGTTCCGTCAGCCTCGTAGGACACGAGTCCCGAGAAGATGAGGTCGATGATCTTTCCGCCACCGGTCTCGTTCGTGGTCGTCGGGATGAGCGGGTTGGCCGGCTCGGACCCGTTGGTGAGCACCGGGGTGCCGTCCGCCTTGGTCGCTGCGTGGTAGAGCGGCACGCTGTTCCAGCCGAACTCGACGTTCTCGACGTTCTCCGAGGAGCCGCCGGTGACGTTGGAGTACCAGAGGGGGATGGCGGGAAGGTCGGTGAAGAGGACCTCCTGAGCCTGGTCGAAGAAGACGTTGGCCTCTTCGATGGAGGGGGCGGACTGGCCCTGGCGGAGGAGCTCGTCGAACTCTTCGCTCGTGTAGTCCCCGTCGTTCGATCCGGCGCCGGTGCCGTAGATCGGGCCGAGGAAGTTGTAGAGGCTGGGGTAGTCAGCCTGCCACCCGGTACGGAACGCGCCGGTCATGTTGCGCTCCGTGACGTCGGTGCGCAGCTCCGCGAACGTCGCGTACGGCTGTCCCTCTGCCTCGATGCCCAGCGTGTTCTTGATGCTGTTGGTCGTGGCATCGACCCACGCCTGGTGTCCGCCGTCGGCGTTGTAGGCGATGGTGAAGACGTTGTCCGAGGCGCTGCTCGATCCGTCAGAGCCACCGTCGTCGTTGCCACCGCACGCCGTGAGCGCGAGCGCTCCGACCGCCGCGAACGCGGTGATCCGGCTGAGCTTCCTGATCTTCAATGTTCCTCCTGAGGGACTGGAGCGCCCTGTTGATCCCGGCCACCCGTGTCCGCGTCGTGTCTCGACGGGGCACGAGGGTGCCGTGGGCGTCCTTGCTTAGACAGAAAGTTACGCAGGGCAGGATGGGCTTCGAACCACATCGGCCCCTCAGCCCCCGATCGTTACCGAGTTGATACTGGGCGGTAACTTTGGTTACGTGGAGTTCACATGTTGGACGCGCTCTTGACGAATCGTTGAGTTACCAGGGCAGCGACAAGTTGTGCGCGTTCACAATGTGACGACGCTGGATGGTGGCCCAGGTCACACGACCGCAGATCTGCGATGCCGCTGAGGACCTCGTCCCTCAGATTCCGGGGGCGTCGGGGGCTGCGTGCGCGTCGTGACGCCGCTCGAGGCCGTCGAGCAGGAGATCGAGCCCGAAGCGGAACTCCTCGTCGGCAGGTACCGACGTCAGAGCCTCTGCCGCGCGCACCGTGGCCGGGTGGTCGCGCGGGTCCAGCGCACCGTAGAAGGCGGCGAGCTCCGGACCGTCCTCGGTCGCTCCCCCGCGTCCGGGCTGCTGGAGGACGAAGCCGATGACATAGTGGCCGACTGCCGTGAACGCTCTGGCGGCGAGGTCGACAGGCAGTCCGCACGCGAGGAGTGCGCTCAGCGCACGCTCTCGCCGGGCGAGAGCGTGCGGCCCGACAGGGACGACACCCATGAGGAGCGGGACGACGTCTGGGTGACGCCGCAAGGTCGCGTACAGCTGCTCGCCGACGTCGGCCAGGACGTCCCGCCACGCTCGCTGGTCGCCGCGGGTCGAGGTGCCTGCCGACGGCGCGTCAACCTCTCCGAGCACCTCGTCGACCACGTGCGCCAGCAGGTCGCCCTTGGTGGCGAAGTGTCTGTAGAGCGTCGCCGTCCCTGACCCGAGCTCCTCGGCGAGCAGTCGCAGCGAGAAGCTCTGCACTCCCCGCTCGTCCACGAGTCGGAGCGCGGTCTTGACGATGTGGAGCGAGTCGACGGCAGGGCGCCCTCTGCGCGGCACGTCCCCACGCGCCGACCACCACGCGGGGGTGCCAGGGCTCCGCCGAGGGTCGACGGGTGGGATGTCGGTCGGGCTAGCCATGGGCGCACCCTACGTGCTGCGCCCTCATCAGTCCCTTCGTGCAGGCGATCGGCTGCTGGAATTTACGGCTACACTGTAGCCATTAATCGCGTGGGCCCGATCCGCGCCTGAGAGGTCGGAGACCGTCATGAGAGCAGCAGTCGTCGAGGCGCTGGGATCGACTCCCCGCTACACGGACTTCCCCGAGCCCCGAGTGGATCCCGGGCACGAGATCGTCGAGCTGGTGGCGACGGCGATCCACCCGGTCGTGCGCTCACGAGCGGGTGGGTCGCACTACAGCAGCACGAACGCGTATCCCCTCGTCCCAGGGGTGGACGCGGTCGCCCGGACCGCAGACGGCACGCTCGTCTACACCGGGGGCGTGCAGGAACCCTGGGGGACGTTCGCCGAGCGGATGTCCGTGCCGAGCACAGCGGTGGCCCCGCTCCCGGACGGTGCCGATCCCGTGGCGGTGGCCGCCGGCATGAACCCCGGCATGTCCTCCTGGATGCCGCTGACAGCGCACCGGGACGCGCACGGCGCACCGGCGACCGTGCTCGTCCTCGGGGCGACCGGGATGGCCGGAGGTCTCGCCGTCCAGAACGCTCTCGCCCTCGGTGCCGGGCGTGTGCTCGGTGTGGGGAGAGGGGCCGACGACCTCCGTCGGGTCGCCGGCCTCGGCGCGGAGACCGTCGAGCTCACCGGTACCGCGGACACCGACACCCAGGCGATCGCCTCCGCACTCTCGGGGGTGGTCCCGACGATCGTGCTCGACTTCTTGTGGGGCAGCGCCGCGCAGTCGATGTTCCGTGTGCTGGCGAACCTCGAGGGAGCGGGCGCGACCGAGTATGTCGAGATCGGCGCCATCATCGACGAGAACGCCCTCGTGCCTGCGTCGTTGTTGCGCAGCCGCCGCTTCGTGCTGTCGGGGAGCGGGATCGGCTCGTTCGACATGCGCCGCTACCTGAGCGAGGCGCGCTCGTACGTCGGGCGCATCGCGTCGGGACAGGTCGTCGTGCCGGCCTCGCCCTGTCCCCTCGCTCAGGTGGACGACGCCTGGCAGGTGGTCACCGGTCCGCGCCCTGTGCTCACCGCGGAATGACCAGTCGGCCGCGCGCCGACTGCTGAAGGCGCGCGGCCGGCAGGACCCGAGTCAGACGTTGCTGGACGAGAGCGCCGGCCTCATCGACGCCGACCCGCCGGTGGGCATGGGACCCGCACCTGCGCTCTGGCGACGAGGGCTCCCGCAGGCTCGCCGGGGTCATGAGGCGCGTCTGGATCTCCGACTCGCACCGCTCGTAGAGTCGTTCCATGGATCTTCCGCGCACCGTCCCCTTGCTGCCCTGCGCCGACATCGATGAGATCGAGCCGTTCTTCGCCGCACTGGGGTTCCGCACCACCTACCGCCAGGTCCGGCCCAACCCGTGCCTCGGTCTCACCGGTCACGGTTTCGACCTGCAGTACTACGGCCTGCCCGGTCACACACCAGAGTCCTCCCACAGCTCGTGCCTCGTCATCGTCGCCGACACGGGCCAGATCTGGGAGGAGTTCGCATCAGGACTGCGCGAGGCGTACCACCAGCTGCCGGTCAAGGGGTTCCCGCGTATCACGCGGCCACGCCCCCGGAAGAACGCCGGCGGGCTGAGTGGGTTCAGCCTCGTCGACCCGGCTGGGAACTGGCTTCGATTCTTCCCCGACGGCAACGCAGAGACCCCGCTCGCGGAGGTCAGTCGGTTGGGCGAGGCCGTTCAGAACGCGGTCGTGCTCGCTGACAGCAAGGGGGGACGTCGAACAGGCCGCCAAGATCCTCCGGGGTGCGATCAATCGCGCATCCGCCGACGATCCGGCGCACGGTGAAGCCCGCAGCTTTCTCGACGAGCTGACCGAGCGTCTGCCGGACGGCTGAGACGGGAGGGTGGCATCGCGGACACGGTGGCTAGGGTGGCTGGATGGCGACAGCTCTTCTCGTGCGGCACGGCCGCACCACGGCAAATGCCACCGGGCTGCTGGCTGGTCGGGCCGTCGGCGTCAGCCTGGACCAGATCGGGCGCGACCAAGCGGCTCTCACCGGAGCCCGGCTCGCGGCGGTTCCCCTGGTCGCGGTGGTGTCGAGCCCTCTTGAACGTTGTCAGCAGACCGCCCAGCACATCCTCGACCTCCAGGCCGGCACGCCGGTCGCATCGGTCGATCACGATCTCATCGAGTGCGACTACGGGCAGTGGCAGGGCCGCACGCTCTCCGATCTCGCGACCGAGGACCTCTGGCCGCTCGTGCAGTCGCAACCATCTGCGGTCGTCTTTCCCGACGGCGAGTCCATGGCCGCGATGCAGGCCCGGTCGGTGGCAGCGATCCGCCGCCACGATGCAGCCGTCGAAGCCGAGCACGGGCCCGAGGCCGTGTGGGTCGCCGTCAGCCACGGTGACATCATCAAGTCGATACTCGCCGACGCGCTCGGGATGCACCTCGACCTGTTCCAGCGCATCACCGTCGGCCCCGCATCCGTGTCGGTCGTGCGCTACTCCCCTGGCCGGCCGACTGTGCACGCGACCAACACGGACGCGGGTGATCTGTCGTGGCTGTCCAAGGGCATCCGCTCGGGCGATGCGCCGGTGGGTGGTGGCGCGGGGCACGAGGCGCCGTCAACCACCGGCGCCTAGAGTACTGAGATGCCTACACGTGTTCACGAGTTCGACTGGCCCGATCGGGCCGTCGTCGGCACCATCGGCCTTCCGGGGGCGCGCACCTTCTATCTCCAGGTGCGCTCAGGGACGCGGGTGGTGAGCATCGCCCTCGAGAAGCAGCAGTCGGCTCTGCTCGCGGAGAAGATCGACGAGATCCTCGACCAGCTCATCACCGTCGAGGGCAACCCCTTCAGCGTTCCCACGAGCACGCCCCCTGAACTTGTCGACAACGACGGTCTCGATGCCGTCCAGGAACATTTCCGCACGGGCGCCATGAGCCTGGGCTGGGACCCGACCACGGCCCAGGTCGTCATCGAGGCCTACCCCATCACGGACGCCGACGCAGATGACATCGATCAGGTGCTTGACGAGGACGGCGCCCACGAGACTGAGATGCTGTTGTTGCGGATGCCGGTCGGTACCGCCCGCGCTTTCGCCAAGCGCACCCGTGAGATCGTGGGCGCCGGGCGCCCGGCGTGCCCGCTCTGCGGCTACCCCATCGATGCTGACGGGCACACCTGCACGCTTCCCGAGGACTGATGTCGGCGACGGACCTGATGACCGCAGAGCTGACGATCGCCGGCCGCATCAGGACGGCGTCCAACGCCACGTTCCTCGGCACCGTCGGCGACGCGACGGTCGTCTACAAGCCGATCGCCGGCGAGAGTCCGCTGTGGGACTTCCCCGACGGCACCCTCGCGCACCGGGAAGTGGCCGCCTATCTCGTCTCGCAGGCCCTCGGCTGGGGCGTCGTACCGCACACCTGGCTGCGCGACGGTCCCCTGGGCGAGGGAATGGTCCAGCTCTGGCAGGAGCGCGACCCAGACCAGAGCGCCGTCGACCTGGTCGCGACGGACGACGTGCCGAGCACGGGCTGGAAGCACGTCCTCGAGGGACGGGACGAGAGCGGACGGTCGGTCACCCTCGTTCACGAAGACACGCCGGCGCTCAGGCGCATGGCCGTGTTCGACATCGTCGTCAACAACGCCGACCGCAAGGGCGACCACATTCTCGCCATGCCCGACAGCCACCGGCACGGCGTGGACCATGGGCTCACCTTCCATCGTGACCACAAGCTGCGCACGGTCCTCTGGGGATGGCTGGGAGACGCTCTGACCGACGAGGAGCTCGACGGCATCGATCGCGTCGCACAAGGACTGGGGGGCGACCTGGGACGAGACCTGGCGGACCTGCTCAGCGCCCCCGAGATCGCAGCGCTCGCTGCTCGCTGCTCGCGGTTGCGCTCCGCAGGGCAGTTCCCCGCTCCCGCCGGTGAGATGTCAGCCGTTCCCTGGCCGTTGTTCTGAGGTCGCACCGCCGCATCGCAGCGTCGCAGCGCGAGACTCAGACGTTGGGGCGGAACTCCACCACGTCGCCGTCGTGCATGGCGTGGTCCTTGCCCTCGGTCCATGGTCAGAACGCGATTCATCGGGGAGGGGCTGCGCGCGACCGCTACCAGCGTGGCCCAGTCGCCCAGGCGATGAGGAGGAGGAGGAGCAGGGTGGCGAGATGTACAGCCGTCCTGGGAACTGCAAGGTGCGGTGGGCGAGATCGAGCACGCCCACGACAACACCCAGCCGCGCCTCAACCGAGGACCAGGGCAACGATCAACGTCACACGCACCCAGATCGCATCATGCACCGCGCGATCAGAGCACCTCCGACGAACATGGTCTTCAAACCGAACGCTGGGCAGGACTGACCTCAAGCCGGCGATGAGGTTCGAGAGGTGGCCATGGCACCGCTCGTTCAGTCAGCGAACCATAGGTACGTCCGCGCGCTCGAACACGACATCGACACAGGCTTCCTCGATCGCTCTACGCGCAGAGTCGCTGAAGGCAGGAAAGTTGTCGCCGATCTGGAAGTGGACGACCGTAGCGTCGCGGGCAGACGCACGATCAAGGGTGCCGTCGGGGCGAGCGGCGTCTGGGACCTGGCAGGAGAGCAACCAGTACCGCAGCTCCGACCCGTCCGCCACCACGGTGAGCGGCAGCCAGACATGATCCGATGCGGTTGTTCGGACACCCTCGACCGCCGATCGCACGGGGTCGGCGTAGACGAGGACCTCGGCCTCCTCGACGTACAGCACCGAGGACGGCGTCGGACGGTCCGTGCTGACGCTGAGATCCATCCACTCGTGGACAGGGCCCGCTTCGTGCGCCGCCATCCACACCGCTTCCCACAGCTCCTCGTCGTCGTCCAGTGCCGGGTCGATTGACGCACTGCCCATACACCTGGGGGAGACGGCCCAGAGGGCGACATCCTCTCCGGACTCGATCATCACTTTTCGCTCACCGCTTCCTTCGGGTAGTCAGATCTCGTTGACCTGGCACGACGAGCCAAGATCAGACGTTGAAGCGGAACTCCACCACGTCGCCGTCGTGCATGACGTAGTCCTTGCCCTCGATGCGGGCTTTGCCTGCGGAGCGGGCGGCGGCGATGGAGCCGGTCTCGACGAGGTCGTCGAAGGAGATGACCTCGGCCTTGATGAAGCCTCGCTCGAAGTCGGTGTGGATGACACCGGCGGCCTGGGGGGCAGTCCAGCCCTTGTGGATGGTCCAGGCGCGTGACTCCTTGGGACCGGCCGTGAGGTAGGTCTGGAGCCCGAGGGTCTCGAAGCCGACGCGTGCAAGCTTGTCGAGGCCGGGCTCGTCGACGCCGGAGTCGGCGAGCATCTCGGCGGCCTCGTCGGGCTCGAGCTCGACGAGCTCGGACTCGAACTTCGCGTCGAGGAAGATGGCGTGGGCGGGAGCGACGAGCTCGCGGAGCTCGGCCTGGAACGCCTCGTCGGCTAGGCCGGCGTCGTCGGTGTTGAAGACGTAGATGAACGGCTTGGCCGTCATGAGCTGGAGGGACGCCAGCTGCTCGAGGTCGAGCTTCGCCTTCGCCGCGCCGGAGAAGAGGGTGGTCCCGGCCTCGAGGAGCTTCTGCGCCTCGAGGGCGGTGGCGAGGAGGGCGGCGTCGCCCTTCTTGATGCGCACCTCTTTCTCGAGGCGCGGGACGGTCTTCTCGAGCGTCTGGAGGTCAGCGAGGATGAGCTCGGTGTTGATCGTCTCGATGTCGTCCTTGGGCGAGACCTTGCCGTCGACATGCACGACGTCGGGGTCGGCGAACGCACGCGTCACCTGGCAGATCGCGTCCGCCTCACGGATGTTCGCGAGGAACTTGTTGCCCAGCCCCTCCCCCTCGCTCGCACCGCGGACGATGCCCGCGATGTCGACGAAGGACACGCTCGCCGGGAGGATCCGCTCGGAGCCGAAGATCTCGGCGAGCTTCCCCAGGCGCGGGTCCGGCAGCGGCACCACGCCGACGTTCGGCTCGATCGTCGCGAACGGGTAGTTCGCGGCGAGGACCGAGGCGCGGGTGAGCGCGTTGAAGAGAGTTGACTTGCCGACGTTGGGTAGACCGGCGATACCGATAGTGAGAGCCACGGGAGAAGAGTCTACGTGGGGCGACCGGGACGAGCGGGACGGCGCCTTCCGACGGCGAGGATCCCGCGTGGAGGTGCCTGCCCTCGTGGCGGCTTGCGCGGCCTGGTGTGCTGGCGCAGCATCGCCTGATGAACGAGAGCCTGCGGGACCACGACATCGTCGTCTTCGGCGTGACCGGCTTCGTCGGGGCGCTCGTGGCCGAGCACCTGGCGCACCACGCCCCCGGGACCGTCGGCGTCGCCCTGGCGGGACGCTCGCGCGAGAAGGTGGAGCGAGCCCGTGAGAGCCTCCCCGATCGCGCTCAGGACTGGCCGGTGATCGTGGCCGACGTGACCGACCCTGCGTCTCTCGCGGCGATGGCCGCCTCGACCCGGGTGGTGCTGAGCACCGTCGGGCCCTATCTGCGCCACGGGTTGCCCGTGGTCGAGGCGTGCGCGCGAGCGGGCACGCACTACGCGGACCTCACAGGCGAGACGCCGTTCATGCGCGAGGCGATCGACCGCTTCGACGACGTCGCCCGCGACAGCGGCGCGCGCGTGATCCACGCGTGCGGCTACGACTCCGTCCCCTCCGACCTCGTCGTGCTCACGCTGCACCGCCGTGTCCACGCCGACGGCGCCGGCGAGCTGGGTCGCGTCCTGTCGGTCGCCACCGCGAAGGGCGGGGTGAGCGGCGGGACCGTGAGCTCGATGCGCGGGATCGTCGAGCTGTCCGCCGGCGACAGGTCGGTCCGCCGGCTGCTGGCCGACCCGTTCGCCTTGAGCCCGGACCGCGCCTCGGAGCCGACCGTGTCCCAGCCGCCGGACGCTCCGCGGCCCGGGAGGACGGTCGACGGTCGCTGGTTCGCGCCGTCACCGATGGCGTCGGTCAACACTCGCGTGGTGCGGCGGTCCAACGCGCTGCAGGGCTGGGCCTACGGTCGCTCGCTCCGATACAGCGAGGTCGTCGGCACCGGACGCGGACTCAGTGGTGCGGCGGCAGCCGTCGGGGTCACCGCAGGTCTCGGGCTGGCAGCCGCGGCGTTCGCCGCTCCCCCGACCCGCGCCCTGCTCGATCGGGTGCTGCCCGCGTCCGGCTCGGGACCCGACGAGGAGACCCGCCGGACAGGCTTCTTCCGCATGGACGTCCGCGCAGTGACGAGCACGGGCGCGCACTACCGCGCCGTGGCGTCCGGTCCCGGCGACCCCGGCTACGCCGCGACCGCCGTCATGATGGGCGAGGCTGCGCTCGCGCTCGTGCTGGACCAGGAGCAGCTGCCGGACCGGGCAGGATCCCTGACTCCAGCGACGGGGATCGGCGACGTGCTCCTCGACCGGCTGCGCGCGGCGGGGCACACCTACGACGCAGCGCCACGATGAGGTGTGGTCAGCGGTTCGCGAGCACGCGCTGCATGAGCTCCGGGGCACGGGCGTCGTAGATCCGGCCGCCCATCCGGACGCCCAGCAGAAGTGACCCGGCGCCGGACACGATCCCGATCAGGAGCGCCCACCACCCGGTCGACGGGGTCTGTGTCACGACCGAGACGACGGCGAGTACGAGCGTCGGCAGCACGAGCAGCAGCAGGACGAGCCACCCGATCCCTTGCGTGACGAGGCTCGCCACCGCCGAGCCCTGCGGGGTCGCGAACGGCCCGTCGCCGGGCCGTGGCACCGGGTAGACGAAGCGTGCCGACACCACGCTAGAGAGTCCCAGCGCGCACAGCAGGACCGCGAGGGTGAGCCCGAGCAATGCCGGAAGGTCCTCCCACCGTCCGGTGTATGCCGCGGACCCGACCGCCAGCACCGTCGTGACGGGCAACCCGATGAGCACCGCCGCACCCGCACGACCGACCCTGTCGGCTCGACCGCTCACCCCGGTCGTCACGTGGAGCCAGAAGGCGCTGTGGTCGTATGCCACGTCTGCGGAGATGATCCACCCGAGGAGGAAGGCCGTGAGCGGGGCGAGGCAGAGCAGGACCGTGCCGCCGCCCCGGTCGAGGAACCCCAGGAGGAAGGGCAGGAGGGGCACGACGGCGAGCGAGCTGGCGTAGCGGGGGTCGCGCACCCAGTAGGTGAGGCAGCGTGCCACGACGCCCCAGGCGGGCGACGCGGGGACGAGACCGAGCAGGCCGAGGCCGCGCGACCGGCCACCGTGCTGGCCCCCGCGCGCCGGCGCGCTCACCTGGCGTTCGAGCGACCACGACCACAGGACCACGAGCGCGGCAAGGACGAGGAGCGCCACGACGAACCGGGCGAGAGCCTCGGCCGGGCGCCCCTCCGCGACGGTCCCGGGCACAGACCACACGGCACCGAACGGCAACCAGCCGACGATCTGACCGAGCTGGGTGACGGTGAGGCGGTCCGTGTCCAGCTGCTCCGACGCCCAGCTCAGGGCGGGGACCAGAGCGATCACGGGGAGGAAGACGACGATCCCGGCGACCTCTCGGAAGCGCCGGGAGACGCGCAGCGGTGCGAGGAGCGTCGTGGTGGCGCGGGAGCCGACGACGCACGTCGCGATGGCGAGGGGGGCGCACACGAGCGCCGCGAGGAAGGCCGCGGGCGACCGCACCCAGACGAGTGCGATGCCCACCGACGCGAGGAGCGTGACCAGACCGGGGATGCCGACCACACCCGACAGGGCGATCCCGAGCAGCAGGTCGCGGCGGCGGATCCCGTAGACGGCCAGCCGGTGCGGGTCCAGCGTGCCGTCGACACCGAACGCGACGAGCGGCAAGAACCACCAGGCGAGGGCGACGAGGCTCCCGACGAAGACGACGATCGTCGTGGCGAGCTCGACGTCACGTCGCCCGAGATAGGTGAGACCCGTGAGGACCGCCAGGAAGATGCTCGAGCCGTAGAGCAGCGCCACGACCAGACCGATGATCTGCCAGACGCTCCGGCGCAGCGAGTTGCCGAGCATGAGCAGGCGGAGCCTTACGAGGTGCGCAACCACGCGAGGTCCTCTGCCTGCCGTCGGTCCCCGACGAGCTCGACGAAGCGTTCCTCGAGCGTGCTCCCGGCCCGCACCTCCTCGACCGTCCCCGCCGCGAGGAGCCTGCCGCCGGCGACGACCGCCACGTGGTCGCACATCCGTTGGACGAGGTCCATGACGTGCGACGACACGATGACGGTGCCGCCCGATCCGACGTAGTCCGCGAGGATCTGCCGGATGCGCGACGTCGAGAGGGGGTCGACCGACTCGAACGGTTCGTCGAGCACGAGCAGGCGGGGCGCATGGATGAGGGCCGCAGCGAGCGACACCTTCTTCGTCATGCCCGCCGAGTAGTCGACGACGAGCGCATCGCGGGCGTCCGTGAGATCGAGAGCGGCGAGGAGGTCACGCGTCCGTCCGGCGACCGTGGCGCGGTCCATGCCGCGCAGAAGCCCTGCGTAAGTGACGAGCTGCGCACCGGTGAGGCGGTCGAACACCCCCACGCCGTCCGGCAGCACGCCCATGACGCTCTTCGCCGCGACCGGGTCGGACCACACGTCAGCGCCGGAGACCGCCGCGGTCCCGGCGTCGGGCCGGAGGAGACCCGTGGCCATGGAGAGCATCGTCGTCTTGCCGGCGCCGTTCGGGCCGACGACCCCGTAGCAGGAGCCGGCGGGCACGTCGAGGGATATCCCGTCGACCGCGACGGTGGCCCCGAAGCGCTTGTACAGACCGCGCAGCGACAACGCCGCAAGTGGTGGTGGCGACGCCCGTCTCGCGGTCGCCGGTTCCTCGAGGGCGCCCGTCATGGCACAACGGTAGCGGCTGCTGCGCGAGTCGGTGGTCCGCGATGTCGGTGGCTCACGGCAGGGTGATCGCCATGGGAACCCTGGTGTGGTGTGTTGTGGTGGGCCTCGTGTGCCTCGTAGTCGGATATCTGCTCGCCGTCGTGCGGTCGAGCGCACGGCTCCACGCGGCCGAGGTGCGGGTGGCACGCGCCGAGGCCGAGCTCGGTGCGCAGGGACGCGCGGCGGCCGACCGCCTCCGGTCACTCCAGGAGGACTCCGACCGGCTCTCCGACCAGTTCCGTGCGCTGGCGGCCGACGCGCTCGCCGCGAACAACGAGCAGTTCCTCGGCCTCGCCGAGCACCGGCTCCGCTCCACGCAGGTCGCGGGGCAGGCCGACATGGCCAAGCGTGCCGAGGCCGTCAACGCGATGGTCGAGCCGCTCACGCGGACCCTGTCTGACGTCCGCCAGCAGATGGTCGCGGCAGAGGAGGCGCGGATCGCGAGCGTCGCAGCGCTCGGCGAGCAGGTGCGCGGCATGCGGGAGACCTCGGAGCTCCTGCGTACCGAGACCGGCACGCTCGTGACGGCGCTGCGCTCGTCGGACGTCCGCGGCGCATGGGGAGAGATGCAGCTCCGACGGGTCGTCGAGGCTGCCGGCATGCTCAACCGGGTCGACTTCGTCGAGCAGAGCCACGTGAGCACGGACGACGGCGACCTGCGCCCGGACATGGTCGTGCACCTCGCGGGCGGGAAACGCGTCGTCGTCGACGCCAAGGTCGCGTTCCTCGGATATCTCGACGCCCAGCAGGCGACCGACCCCGTCCGTCGCGCCGAGCGGCTCGCCGCGCACGCACGGCACGTCCGCAAGCACATCGACGACCTCTCCGGGAAGCGGTACTGGGACCAGTTCAGCCCAGCACCCGAGTTCGTCGTCATGTTCGTCCCCGCCGAGTCGTTCCTCTCCGCAGCCGTCGAAGAGGACCCGTCGCTCCTCGAGTACGCGTTCGGGCGCAACGTCGTCATCGTCACGCCCATGACCCTCATGGCGCTGCTGCGCACCGTCGCCTACGCCTGGCGCCAGGACGCACTGGCCGAGAACGCGCAGAAGGTCCTCACCATCGGCAAGGAGCTCCACGGGCGCCTCGCGACGATGGGCACGCACCTCAACCGGCTCGGCCGGCAGATCCAGGGCGCAGCCGACTCCTACAACAAGACCGTCGCGTCGCTCGAGACGCGCGTGCTCGTCAGCGCACGCCGGTTCGCCGAGCTCGACATCGTCGACGACACCCTCGAGTCGCCGTCGCCCGTCAACCCCCAGCTCAGCGCACTCAGCTCCCCCGAGCTCCTCGCGTCCGTCGACGAGACCTTCGTCGAGCTCAGCGACGTCCGTCGGGGGTGACGGCTCTCAGCCCGACAGCCCGCACGAGCATCGGTCGGTCAGCCCACTAGCCTGGGACTCCGACCGGCAGCAGCGCTGCCGACCTGCCGCACCTGGGAGTTCCGTGCTCGAGCAACCTGAGTACCCGACCGTCGCCGACACCATCGGCCGGACACCGCTCGTCCGCCTGCAACGGCTGGCCGCAGACGCAGCGCCCGGGACGACCGTCCTCGCCAAGCTCGAGGGCAACAACCCCGCCGGCTCCGTCAAGGACCGGCCCGCGCTGCTCATGATCCGCAACGCCCAGGAGCGCGGGGACATCACCCCCGGGGACACCCTCATCGAGGCCACGAGCGGCAACACCGGGATCGCTCTCGCGATGGCCGCCGCCATCATGGGCTACCGGATGGTCCTCGTCATGCCCGACGACCTCTCGGTCGAACGAGCCCAGACCATGCGCGCCTACGGCGCCGAGCTCCTCCTCACCCCGACCCAGCAGGGCATGGAACACTGCCGCGACCTCGCCGCCTCCATGGCCGCAGCCGGCGAGGGACGCGTGCTCGACCAGTTCGCCAACGTCGACAACCCGCTCGCCCACTACCGCTCCACCGGGCCGGAGCTCTGGGACGCCACCGGTGGACGGATCACCCACTTCGTCAGCTCCATGGGGACCACCGGGACGATCACCGGCACAGGCCGCTACCTCACGGAGCGCAACCCCGACATCCAGATCATCGGCGTCCAGCCCGAGGACGGGTCACGCATCCCGGGGATCCGGAAATGGCCCGAGAAGTACCTCCCTGCCGTCTACGACAGCACCGTCGTGGACGACATCCGGCTCGTCAGCCAGTCCGCCGCCGAGCAGGGTGCGCGCGACCTCGCGCGCCACGAGGGCATCTTCGCCGGAGTCTCCTCCGGTGGTGCAGCCACCGTCGCGCTCCAGATCGCCGCCGAGGCACCCGACGCGACGATCGCCTTCATCGTCTGCGACCGCGGAGACCGCTACCTGTCCACGGGCATCTTCCCCGCGTAGACCAGGGAAGAGCCTCACCCACGGACTGCGGAGAGGACCACAACCTGCGGAGAGAGGTCTAGAGGACCTGGACGGAGAGCTTCTTGCGGCCGGCCCGCTTGGGCTGCGACGACTCCTGGCCGGCCAGCTTGAGATCGGCCCGGAGCTCGCGCGGGAGGGAGAACATGAGGTCCTCGGTCGCCGTCCGGACCTCCTCGACGTCGCCGTAGCCGCGCTGCGCAAGATACTTCAGGACGTCGTCGACGAGGATCTCCGGCACCGAGGCGCCCGACGTCACGCCGACGGTGCGCACGCCGTCGAGCCAGGACTCGTCGATCTCCTTCGCGTAGTCGATGAGGTACGACGCACGGGCCCCGGCGTCGAGCGCGACCTCGACGAGCCGCACCGAGTTCGAGGAGTTCGTCGAACCGACGACGATGACGAGATCGCACGCAGGCGCGAGCTTCTTCACGGCCACCTGGCGGTTCTGGGTGGCGTAGCAGATGTCGTCGCTGGGCGGGTCCTGGAGCGTCGGGAACCGCTCGCGCAGGCGGCGCACCGTCTCCATCGTCTCGTCCACGGACAACGTGGTCTGGGAGATCCACACGACCTTGTCCGGATCCCGGACGGTGATCGAGCCGACCTCGTCGGGCGAGTTGACGACCTGGATGTGCTCGGGGGCCTCACCTGCGGTGCCCTCGACCTCCTCGTGGCCCTCGTGGCCGATGAGGAGGATGTCGTAGTCCTCGTCGGCGAAGCGGACGGCCTCCTTGTGCACCTTCGTCACGAGCGGGCACGTCGCGTCGATCGTCACGAGCGACCGCGCCTCGGCGGCAGCGACGACCGCGGGCGAGACACCGTGCGCGGAGAACACGACCCGCGCGCCCTCGGGGACGTCGTCCGTCTCGTCGACGAAGATCGCTCCGCGGTCCGTCAGGGTCTCCACGACGTACTTGTTGTGGACGATCTCCTTGCGGACGTAGATCGGGGCGCCATGGAGGTCGAGCGCCTTCTCGACCGCGATGACCGCGCGGTCCACGCCCGCGCAGTACCCCCGCGGCGCGGCGAGCAGGACACGCTTGGCGGTGGGTGCGGGGGCAGCGTCGGGGGCCGTCTCGGGCGGGTAGAGGGTCACCCGGCCAGTCTAGGTGACCCGCGCGGAGCGGCACCTGCTCCCCCGGGTGCGCTCCACCACATCCACACGAGACCTCCCGACCGCGGCGGGACCAGGCGTCCGGGGCACGGTCGTCGGCACGGGCGTGGGTGCACGATGTCACCACCATGGTGCACGCTGGTGACGTGCCCTCATCGACGACGTCCCCCGCGACACCCCCGACGAGCTCCCCGCGCCCCGCGCTGGCGGCCCGCGCCGGCGACACGACGGCCGAGAACCCCTGGCCGGTCCGGCTGCTGTCGGCGAAGATCACCGACTACATCGACCGCATGTCACCGTTGTGGGTCGAGGGGCAGGTCGTCCAGCTCAACCGTCGTCCCGGCGCAGGCATGGCCTTCCTCACCCTGCGCGACTCGGACACAGACATGTCCTTGTCGGTCTCGGTCTACGCGAAGGTGCTCGACGCGGTGACAGGCCCCCTCGAGGAGGGCGCCCACGTCGTCGTGCACGCCAAGGCGACGTTCTGGGCCAAGCGCGGCTCCTTCCAGCTGCAGGCGGACCAGCTGCGCCCCGTCGGTGTCGGGGAGCTCCTCGCACGCATCGAGCACCTCAAACGGATCCTCGCGGCCGAGGGGCTCTTCGACCTCGAGCGCAAGAAGCCGTTGCCGTTCCTCCCCCGCGTCGTCGGGCTCGTCTGCGGCCGAGAGTCCAAGGCGGAGCACGACGTGGTGGTCAACGCCCAGGCGCGGTGGCCACAGGTCCGGTTCGAGATCCGGGAGGTCGCCGTCCAGGGGGCGTCCGCCGTCCCGCAGGTCAGTGCAGCCATCGCTGAGCTCGACGCGAACCCCGACGTCGAGGTCATCGTCGTCGCCCGGGGAGGCGGCGCCGTCGAGGACCTGCTGCCGTTCAGCAACGAGGCCCTCGTCCGCGCGGCAGCCGCGTGCCGGACGCCGATCGTGAGCGCCATCGGCCACGAGACCGACGCACCGCTGCTCGACCTCGTCGCCGACTACCGGGCATCGACCCCCACGGACGCGGCCAAGCGCATCGTCCCCGACGTCGGTGAAGAGCGCGCGCGGATCGTGCAGATGCGATCCCGCACCCGGGCAGCGATCGGGCACCGGGTCGACCGCGAGCGCGCCGGCCTCGCCAGCATCCGCTCACGCCCCGTCCTCGCATCCCCGCAGACGATGATCACGTCACGTGAGGACTCGGTCGCGAGACTGGTCGACGCGGCGCGCCACCGGTTCGAGCGGGTCCTGCTCGACGCGGAGTCCGGCATCCACCGCCTCGGGGCCCAGGTCCGTGCGCTGTCCCCCGCGGCGACCCTCGAGCGGGGGTACGCCGTGGTCCAGGGCCCTGACGGAGGGGTGGTCCGGTCCCCAGACGACGTGAGCAGCGGAGACGCTCTGCGCATCCGGCTGGCCCAGGACGAGATCGCCGCGACCGTCCGCTAGCCACCACCACCGCTGACCATGCCACCGTCCTCCACGAAAGTTGGTTTACTACTCCCATGCCCACCGACCACTCCACCCCCGAGAACGCCGAGGTCCAGCCGCTCGCGTCTCTCAGCTACGAGCAGGCACGCGACGAGCTCGTCCAGGTCGTCTCGCGCCTCGAGGCCGGTGGCGAGCCGCTCGAGGCGTCGCTGGCGCTGTGGGAGCGCGGCGAGGCCCTCGCCGCGCGGTGCCAGGAGTGGCTGGACGGCGCACGCCAACGGCTGGACGCAGCACGCGTCCCCGCAACCGATCTCGACGACGAGTAGGAAGAACACCATGCCGAAGAGTAGAGACCTCCCCGTCGCACCCGACCGCGCCCTGGTCATCGGTGAGGCGCTCATCGACGTGGTGCACCGCACCGACGGGTCGACCGCCGAGCACCCGGGCGGCAGCCCGGCGAACGTGGCGCTCACGCTCGGGCGCCTGGAGCGACCTGCGGAGCTCCTCACGTGGATCGGCAACGACGTCTACGGTGACGTGATCCGCAAGTGGCTGGCCAGCTCGGGCGTCACGATCGCTCCCGGCAGCGACGGCGCGTCGTCCACGTCCATGGCGATCGCGCGACTGGGCGCGGACGGCGGGGCGACCTACGAGTTCGACCTCAGCTGGAACCTCGGCCGGTCGGCACAGGTGCCGGACGGCACCGTCGTGGCTCACACGGGCTCGGTCGCGGCCGTGCTCGAGCCCGGCGCGACAGCTGTGCGACGGGTGCTGGGCTCTGCCCGCTCCCGCGCGACGATCACCTACGACCCGAACGTCCGCCCGAGCCTCATGGGGACCGCCGGCGCGGTCCGTCCCAAGATCGAGGAGCTCGTCGGGCTGGCCGACGTCGTCAAGGTGAGCGACGAGGACCTCCGTTGGCTCTACCCCGCTGCGGACCTCGGGGCGATCGCCACCCGGTGGCAGAAGTCCGGACCTGCTCTCGTCGTCGTCACCTACGGCGGAGAGGGAGCGCATGCTTACACGATGCGGGGTCGCGTCGACGTGGCGGCCCCGACGGTCACGGTCGCCGACACCGTCGGTGCGGGTGACTCCTTCATGGGTGCGCTCATCGACGGACTGTGGACCGCCGGGCTCCTCGGCGCCAGTCGTCGCGGCGCGCTCGCGACGATCGAGACGGAGACGCTCACGGCTGTGCTCGAGCAGTGCGTGAAGGTCGCGGCGATCACCGTGTCCCGGCCCGGCGCCAACCCGCCGCGCCGCCGCGAGCTGACCGCCTGAGCGACGGTCGGGCCGCGTCGGCTCAGCTTGCGGCCTTGACCTCTCGGTCCTCCCGCTCCTTGGACCGGGCGAGGGAGGTCTTGCGGTCCTCCTCGTTCTCGGCGTCGATGCGTGCCGCCTCGGCGTCGTCACGCGTGAGGTTCTCCCCGGTCTCGGGGTCGAAGACCATCATCTTCCGGGAGTCGAACCACAGGGTGGTCTCGTCCCCGTCGCGGACACGGCTGGCGGAGTCGAGCGAGACGACGAACTGCGTGCGCATGCCCTCGCCGTCGAGGTCCCGGTCGAGCTCCTCGAGCTTCGCGGCCACGTCTGGGTGCGTGTCGAACGGCACGTAGGCGTAGAGCTCGGAGCCGAGCCACTCGGTGACGTCGATCGTCGCGCCGAAGGTCCGGCCCTTGTCACGCTTGGACTCCTCGACGAGCGCTGCGTCCTCGAAGTGCTCGGGCCGGAGCCCGACGATGACGAGCGCTCGGTCCCCGACGGCCGCTGCGATGCGCTCAGGCAGGTCGAAGGTGCCGAACGGCAGCGTGATCTGCCCGCCCGACATCTCGCCCGGCATGAAGTTCATGGGCGGCGATCCGATGAAGCCGGCGACGAAGAGGTTGACCGGCTGCTCGTAGAGGGCTCGCGGGCTCGCGACCTGCTGCAGCTCGCCCTTGCGGAGGAGCGCGACACGGTCCCCGAGCGTCATCGCCTCGGTCTGGTCGTGCGTGACGTAGACCGTGGTGGTGCCCAGGCGTCGCTGCATGCGGGCGATCTCGGTGCGCATCTGGCCGCGCAGCTTGGCGTCGAGGTTGGAGAGCGGCTCGTCGAAGAGGAAGGCGTCGGCCTCGCGGACGATCGCCCGGCCCATCGCGACGCGCTGGCGCTGCCCACCAGAGAGGTTCGCCGGCTTGCGGTCGAGATGGTCGGTGAGCTCGAGGGTCTCGGCAGCGTGCCGGATCTTGCGCTGGATCTCCTCTTCGGAGAACTTCCCCTTCGCCAGGCGCAGCGGGAACGCGATGTTCTCCCCGACGGTGAGGTGCGGGTAGAGGGCATAGTTCTGGAAGACCATGGCCAGGTGCCGGTCCTTGGGAGCCTTCTCGTTGACGCGCTGCCCGCCGATGAGCAGGTCACCCTCGGTGATGTCCTCGAGCCCGACGATCATCCGCAGGAGCGTGGACTTCCCGCACCCGGACGGGCCGACGAGGATGACGAACTCACCGTCGGCGATGTCGAGGCTCACGCCGTTCACCGCGGGGAACCCGTCGCCGTACTTCTTGACGATGTTCTTCAGCGTGATGGAGGCCATCAGATCTCTCCTTGATCGGGGTGTGCGGAAGTGGAGGCTGCGGGGGTCATCCCTTGACCGCGCCCTGGGTGAGGCCGGCGACGATCTGACGTTGGAAGAGCAGGACGAGGATGACGACAGGGATCGTCACCACGACGGCAGCGGCCGAGATCGCACCGGTGGGTTGCTCGAACTGGGACGCTCCCGTGAAGAAGGCGAGCGCGGCCGGGACGGGGCGCGCGGCGCTCGTCGACGTGAGCGAGATCCCGTAGACGAAGTCGTTCCACGCGATGAAGAACGCGATGAGCGCCGTCGTGAAGACGCCCGGTGCGGCGAGCGGGACGATCGCCTTGCGGAAGGCCTGCCACGTGGTCGCGCCGTCGACCTGGGCGGCCTGCTCGAGCTCCCACGGGATCTGACGGAAGAAGGCCGCGAGCGTCCAGATGGAGATCGGGAGGGTGAGCGACAGGTAGGGGATGACGAGGCCGAGCCAGGTGTCGTAGAGCCCGATCGTGCGCCAGATGTTGAACAGCGGCGTCACGATGGAGATCACGGGGAAGATCGAGACCGCGAGCGCGGTCGTGAGGATGAGCCGCTTGCCCGGGAAGTCGAGCCGAGCGATCGCGTAGGCGGCGAGCGTCGCGAGCACCACGGCGATGGCGGTGGCGATGAGCGAGATGCCGATGGAGTTGCGCAGGGCGGAGAGGAAGAGGTCCTGCGCCGCGCCGTCGGGCGCGAGGATCGACTCGTAGTTGGTGACCGACCAGTCCTCGGGGAGGAACGTGCCGGTGTTCAGCTGGCTCGGCAGCTTGAAGGACGTGGCGATGATCGACGCGACCGGAAAGAGCGCATAGACGAGGACGACGACGGCGATGACGATCCACCAGAACCTCTGCTTGCTCGTGAGCGTGCCCATCAGCTCTCCCCTCTCGCTCCGGCCAGATCGACCTTGAACAGCTTGATGGCGGCGACACAGATGCCGATGACGCAGAGGAACAGCAGCACGGAGATGGCTGATCCGAGGCCGATCTCCAGGCGGGAGATCGACGTCTTGTAGGCGAGCAGGGACAGCACCTCGGTGTTGTACGCGCCGTTGGTCATGATGAAGACGTTGTCGAAGATGCGGAACGCGTCGAGCGCCCGGAAGAGGACGGCGACCATGATGGCCGCCTTCATGTTCGGGAGGATGACGCGGTCGAGGACCTGCCACGGTGTCGCGCCGTCGACCTTCGCGGCTTCCTCGAGCTCGCCGGGCACCTGGGAGAGGCCCGCGAGGAGGAGCAGCGAGATGAACGGGGTCGTCTTCCAGATCTCGGAGGCGATGATGACGAAGAGACTCGTCCACGTGTCGGCGAACCAGTTGAGGTCGGTGCCGATGCCCGGGACCCAGTCGAACCACTGGTTGATGAACCCCGAGCTGATGTCGAAGGCGTAGAACCAGGCGAAGGCGGAGACGACCGTGATGATTCCGTAGGGGACGAGGATCGCGGTGCGCAGCAGGCCACGCAGGCGCTGGATCGCGCGGTGCATGACGAGAGCGAGGGCGAAGCCGAGGATGAGCTCGACGACGACGGTGATCACGGTGATGAGGACCGTCACCAGCAGAGCCCGCCAGAAGACCCAGTCGGAGAGCACCACCGCGTAGTTGCCGAGACCGATGAACTCGCGGTCGTCGGGCGCGGTGAGCCGGAAGTTGAAGAGAGACTCGTAGATCGCCAGGAGGATCGGGTATGCCGTCACGGCGAGCATGACGACGAAGGCCGGGCCGGCGAGATACCAGCCGAGGCGGACCTCGGCGCGTGCCCGGTCGCTGCGGACGGGCTTCTTCGTGCGCGGTGTGTCCGGCTCGGGTGTCCGCTCCATCGCGCCGGGATCGATCGTCTGAGAGCTCACAACAGCTTCTCCCCTCGCAGGACGGAGATGATGAGGTCGGCTGACGCCCCGGGAGTGGTCGCCGGGTCGACGCCGTCGACCGGGTGCCACGTCTCCTGGAGGCCGGTCGAGACCTCGTTGTAGTACGGGGTCTGGGGTCTCGGGACGGCGAGCTCGAGGGAGTCTCGGATGGTCGCGGCCATCGGGAACGCCTCTTGGACGGCGGGGTCGTCGAAGGCCGTGGCGTTCGCGGGCGGGTTGCCGTTGGTGAGGAAGTACTCGGCCTGGTTCTCCGGGCTGACGATGCACCGGACCGCGTCGTAGGCGAGATCCACGTGCTCGCTGAAGGCGCCCACGCCGAGGTTGATCCCGCCGTAGGGCGGCGCGGTCTCGGTGTCGTCGAGCACGCGTGGGTAGAGAGCCCACCCGATGTCGTCGAGCACGGCCTGGTCGAGGGATCCTTCCTCGACGGCAGACTGGGAGGCGGCCCAGACGAACGGCCAGTTGACCATGAAGGAGCCTTCGTCACCCTGGAAGATCGTCAGGGAGGCGTTCTCGTCCTCGGTGGGCAGTGCCGGTCCGCCGACACCGGTGGTGCCGATCTTCTCGAGGATGGTCGCGGCCTCGCGTCCGGCGTCGCTCTCGAGGCCGAGGGCGATCTCGTCGCGACCGGCTTCCGGGTTCTCGACGATCGAGCCGCCGGCGGAGGCGACGAGCGCGTTGACCCAGACCGTGAGCGACTCCGCCTTCGCTCCTTGGACGGCGAGGAGCGCGTCCTGCGCCTCGGTCGCGTCGATGATCTGGTCCCACGTGACGGGCTGGGTCATGTCGAGCCCTGCCGCCTCGGCGACCGACGTGCGGTACCAGAGCAGCTGGGTGTTGGCCCAGAACGGCGCGGTGACGAGCTCGTCCTTCCAGGTCGCCCCGTCGAGCGCTCCCTGCACGACGTCGGCGGAGACCGCCTCGGCCACGTCGTCGGGCATCGGGGCGAGGAAGCCCGGCTCGGCGAGCTCCGGGATGAACGGGGGGTCGAGGCTCATGATGTCGATGGAGGAGTCGTTGGCGGCGAGCCGGCGGGCGAGCTGCTCGCGCTGGGCGGCCGCCTGGGTCGGCAGCCCTGACGTGACGATGCGGTAGGCGCCGTCCGCCCCCTCGGTGCACGTCGCGGCGATGGCGGCCTGCCCGCCGGCGTCGGGGTTCGTGTACCAGGTGAGCACCGGCGTGCCGTCGTCACCTCCTCCGCAGGCGGCGAGCGGAGCTACCAGGGCTGCGGCCGCCAGGACGGCCAGCGTCTTCGAGCGTCGTTGCACGGTTCCCCCGATCATGCCCCGCGGGGTCTCCACTCCGTCGTGGACACCGTGCACGGGACCGGTTGAGACTCCCTATCCTCAGGGGTACACGACCTCTGGTCGTCCCGCTCGCAAAGCGTCCGCTTTTGGACGATTTGTCCTCGGACACCGATCGATGGGATCCACCGTGCCACACTCCGCCTCGCCCTCGGCAGCCTGGGCCGAGCTCAAGGCCGGCAACGGCCGCTTCGTCGCCGACGCCATGCTCCACCCGTCGCAGGGCTTCGACCGCCGCGCCGAGCTCAAGGTCTCGCAGCACCCGTTCGCCGTCGTCTTCGGCTGCTCCGACTCGCGGGTCGCCGCCGAGATCATCTTCGACCAGGGGCTCGGCGACGTGTTCGTCGTGCGCACCGCCGGGCACGTGCTCGACACGACCGTGATCGGGTCCATCGAGTACGGCGTCGAGGTCCTCGACACCCCGCTCGTCGTCGTCCTCGGCCACGACTCGTGCGGTGCGGTCGCCGCCGCGGCCCACGCCCTCATGACGGGCGAGCAGCCCAAGGGCTTCGTCCGCGCCGTCGTCGACCGTGTCATCCCGTCGATCGTCAACATCACCGCCGCGAACGGTGGAGGCTTCCAGTCGGTCGACGCCGCCACGCTGCGACGCGAGCACGTGCGGCACACGGTGTCGATGCTCCATTCCTACTCGGCGGGTCTCGCCGCAGCCGTGGCCGAGGGCCGCTGCGCGATCGTCGGCGTCGAGTACGACCTCGCGGACGGCAACGCCCGCCTCATCGAGGTCGTCGGCGACATCGGAGACGTCCCGCTCGACGCCTGAGCGGGACGGGCCTCCCCGGCCCGCCGGCTCCCCCCGCTGCGCTCCACGTCACGTCCGCGGGACTCGATCTCGGGGCGCGGCGTGGGGCACGATGGGACCCATGACTTCCACACCTGACACCGACGTCACCGGCGAGTTCCGCATCGAGCACGACACGATGGGCGAGGTCCGCGTCCCCGCGACCGCGCTCTACCGCGCACAGACGCAGCGTGCCGTCGAGAACTTCCCCCTCTCCGGCACCCCGCTCGAGCGCAGCCACATCGAGGCGCTCGCTCGCGTCAAGAAGGCTGCAGCCCGCGCCAACGCCGAGCTCGGCGTCCTCGACGCCGACATCGCCGAGGCGATCGTCGCCGCCGCCGACGCGGTCGCAGCAGGCGGGTACGACGAGCACTTCCCCGTCGACGTCTTCCAGACCGGCTCCGGGACCTCGTCGAACATGAACACCAACGAGGTCCTCGCGACCCTCGCCAGCCGGTCGCTCGGCCGTGACGTCCACCCGAACGACCACGTCAACGCCTCGCAGTCCTCGAACGACGTGTTCCCCACGTCCGTGCACGTCGCCGCGACCGCCGGCGTCGTCTCCCACCTCGTCCCCGCGCTCGAGCACCTCGCCGAGTCGCTCGAGGCCAAGGCCGTCGAGTTCGCGACCGTCGTGAAGTCCGGTCGCACGCACCTCATGGACGCCACGCCCGTCACGCTCGGCCAGGAGTTCGGCGGGTACGCCGCCGCGATCCGCTACGGCATCGAGCGCCTGCACAGCGCCCTGCCGCGGGCTGCCGAGGTCCCCCTCGGCGGTACGGCTGTCGGTACCGGCATCAACACACCCGCGGGCTTCCCGCAGCGTGTCATCGCACTGCTCGTCGAAGACACGGGCCTGCCGCTCACCGAGGCGCGCGACCACTTCGAGGCACAGTCCGGGCGCGACGGCCTCGTCGAGCTCTCCGGCGCGCTCCGCACGATCGCCGTCTCGCTGACGAAGATCTGCAACGACCTGCGCTGGATGGGCTCCGGCCCCAACACCGGCCTCGGCGAGATCGCCATCCCCGACCTCCAGCCCGGCTCGTCGATCATGCCCGGCAAGGTCAACCCGGTCATCCCCGAGGCCGTCCTCATGGTCGCCGCGCGCGTCATCGGCAACGACGCGACCGTGGCATGGGCCGGCGCGAGCGGGTCCTTCGAGCTCAACGTCCAGATCCCCGTCATCGCGCTCGGCGTCCTCGAGTCGATCCGCCTCCTCGCCAACGCGAGCGTCGCGCTCGCCGACAAGACGGTCGACGGGATCACGGCGAACGTCGAGCGGGCACGCGCTCTCGCCGAGTCCTCACCCTCGATCGTCACGCCGCTCAACCGCGTCATCGGCTACGAGGCCGCGGCGAAGGTCGCCAAGCACTCCGTGAAGAAGGGCCTCACCGTCCGGGAGGCCGTCGTCGACCTCGGCTTCGTCGAGCGCGGCGAGGTCACCGAGGCGCAGCTCGACTCCGCGCTCGACGTCCTGTCGATGACGCGACCGCCGCAAGCCTGACCCGCGGCTCGGGGGCCGGGACACCGGCCCCCGAGCGACGCCTCAGACCTCGACGCCTCAGACCTCGATGCTCTCGAGCATCTCGGTGACGAGCGCCGCCACCGGGGACCGCTCGGAGCGCGTGAGCGTCACGTGCGCGAAGAGCGGGTGACCCTTGAGCGCCTCGATGACGGCCGCGACCCCGTCATGACGCCCGACCCGGAGGTTGTCCCGCTGCGCCACGTCGTGCGTCAGGACGACCCGGGAGGACTGCCCGATGCGCGAGAGGACCGTGAGGAGCACGTTGCGCTCGAGCGACTGGGCCTCGTCGACGATGACGAACGCGTCGTGGAGAGAGCGCCCACGGATGTGGGTCAGCGGCAGCACCTCGAGGATCTCGCGCTCGAGCACCTCCTCGATGACCTCCTTGCCGACGAGCGCACCCAGCGTGTCGAACACCGCCTGCGCCCAGGGGTTCATCTTCTCCGACTCCGAACCGGGGAGGTACCCGAGGTCCTGGCCGCCCACCGCGTAGAGCGGCCGGAACACCATGACCTTGCGGTGCTTGCGCCGCTCCAGGACCGCCTCGAGCCCGGCGCACAGCGCGAGCGCCGACTTGCCCGTCCCGGCACGACCGCCCAGGGACACGATGCCGACCGAGTCGTCGTTGAGGAGGTCGATGGCGATCCGCTGCTCGGCCGAGCGGCCGTGGACCCCGAAGACGTCCTGGTCCCCGCGCACGAGCTGCAGGTGCTTGTCCGGCGTCACCCGCGCGAGTGCAGAGCCGCGCGACGAGTGCAGGACGAGGCCCTTGTGGCAGTGCATCGGACCCGACGCCTCGACGGAACCTGCGTCCACCTGCGCGATCTCGAGAGACTCGTGCTCCCACAAGGACGCCATCTGCCCCTCGGTGAGGCTCAGCTCCCCCATCCCCGTCCACCCGGAGTCGACGGCGAGCTCTGCGCGGTACTCCTCAGCGCTGAGCCCGACGGCCGACGCCTTGACCCGCATCGGCAGATCCTTCGAGACGACCGTGACGTGCGCTCCCTCCGCAGCGAGGTTCGCTGCCACCGCGAGGATCCGGGTGTCGTTGTCCCCGAGGCGGAACCCGTCCGGCAGCACACCTGGGTCCGTGTGGTTGAGCTCGACCCGGAGCGTGCCTCCTGCCGGCCCGACCGGGATCGGGGCGTCGAGACCACCGTGCTGGATGCGCAGGTCGTCGAGCATCCGCAGCGCGCTGCGCGCGAAGTAGCCCAGCTCCGGGTGGTGCCTCTTGGCCTCGAGCTCCGTGATGACCACGATGGGCAGGACCACGTCGTGCTCCGCGAACCGGAGCAGCGCCTTGGGGTCCGAGAGCAGGACAGAGGTGTCCAGCACGAAGGTGCGATGAGTGTCCACGACAGGCTCCCTTCGACGCGTGCGCGTCTAGGTGCTCGAGCCCGCGATGCGGTGCGCATCACGGACGCGAAGCGAGTGGGTCGAGCGGTCTGCCGGTCCACCACGGAGCAGTGGAGCCGGGACCGGCCTCCCTGCTCGGAGCGTGCACTCCATGGGCTGGCCTCCCGTGAGCAACGTACGTGTTGCTCATGGCATGCAAAGTACGCCCGCGCACCCACGCTGTCACGGCCCAACACGCCGCGCGCGGCCCTCGTCACGCGACGTTAACCTTGCCGTCACGTGGCGGTTCCCGGGAGCGTCCGGACGGTCAGCCGGCGACCGCGACGTGTCCCGACTCTCGGCGCATCGCGACGCCCGCGACGAGCCCGACGACGAGCACGCCCACGACCAGCAGCATCGTCTGGCCGGCGGCGTGGGCGAAGCCCTCGTTGAACGCCGTCGTGGCTGCGGCGGCGGCCTGGTCCGCGACCTCGGATGGCACGCCGACCGGGACGTCGACCGCTCCCCCGGTCCCGGTGAAGTTCGCGCCGGCGAGGGCGAACCCCTCGACGAAGCCGTCCCTGACCTCGACAGGGAGGCCGCGCGCCGCCTCGGCGGCCGCTGCCGGGAGCGTCACGGCGAGCCGCGCCTGGAGCATCGCGATGATCGCCGCCGAACCGATGACGCCACCGACCTGCCGCGTCGTGTTGAAGGCGCCCGCTCCCGCGCCGGCGGTCCTGTGGTCGAGGCCCGCCGTCGCGAGGCTCGCCATCGGGGAGAACACGCACCCGGTGCCGATACCGAAGAGGAGCATCGGCAGGACGAGCGCCCAGGGCTCGGCGCCAGGCACGATGGCGCGATCGAGCCAGAGTGCCGCGCCGGCGAGGGCCGCGAAGCCGGTCACCATGATCCACTTCGCCGGGAACCGGTCGGACAGGCGACCGGCGACCGGGGCGATGACTCCCGAGAGAACCGATCCGGGCAGGCCCACGAGCGCGGCGTGCAGGGGCGAGAGCCCGAGCGTCGACTGCAGGAAGATCGTCAGCGGGAAGAAGATGCCGATCATCGCGAACGAGACGGCCATCCCGCTGACGTTCGCGAGCGAGAAGTTGCGGTGGTGGAACAGGCTCAGCGGGAGGAGGGCGGCCGGTCCTTGACGGTGCTGCCAGAGGAGGAAGAGACCGATGACGAGGAGGCCGACGCCGATGAGGAGCGGCACGCTCACCGGACCCCACACCTGGCCCCAGTCGTAGGTCTCGCCCTCCTGGAGCCCGAACACGAGCGCGGCGAGGCCGACGACGGAGAGCACCACGCCGACCACGTCGAACGACCGCTTGTCGGTCTGGAGCGTCGGCAGGGTCCGGACCGCGAAGAACAGCGCCACGAGCCCCACGGGGACGTTGACGAAGAAGATCCACTCCCACCCCCAGCTCTCGACGAGGAGCCCGCCGAGGACCGGGCCGGTGATCGTCGCGATGCCCGCGACCGACCCCCACGTGCCCATGGCGGCCCCGCGCTGGTGCGCCGGGAAGACGCGGGTGATGAGCGCCATCGTCTGCGGGGTCATGAGGGCGGCGCCCACACCCTGGAAGGCCCGAGCGACGACGAGCATGCCGATGCTCCCGGAGAGACCGCACCAGGCGGACGTGATCGTGAACACGACGAGGCCGACGATGAAGATCTGCTTGGGGCCGTACCGGTCGCCGAGGCGTCCCGTGACGAGGAGCAGCACCGCGTACGTCAGGAGGTAGGCGCTCGTCACCCAGCCGACGGCCGAGAGCCCCACGTCGAACGTGTCGACGAGCGTGGGGATGGCGATGTTCACGATCGTCGTGTCGACCATGATCATGAAGAACCCGAGGAGCAGCGCAGGCAGGATGCTCCACGGCGTGCGGCCGCGGAGGTCGACCGTGCTGACGGGGACCGCTGCTGTGGGGGTGCTCATGGGTGTCCTCGCGTGTCGGAGCAGGCTGCGGGTGTGCCGGACGCTCGACGTCCGGGCCTCGATCGTCTATTCCACCACCGACACGCGTTGCCCGACCGGGCGACCTGTCCGTACGGTGGCCGCATGACAGCCGTCGTGGCGCTCCTGCGCGGGGTGAACGTGGGCGGGCACCGGAAGGTCCCGTCCGCCGACCTGCGCGCCGTCGCCGAGCAGGCCGGCTTCACCGACGTCGTGACTCTCCTCAACAGCGGCAACGTGGTCGTCGTGGCACCGGAGGCCCTCGTCGACGACGCGCCCCACCTCGCGACGGCCCAGGTCTCTGCAGCGATCAACGCGGGGATCCTCTCCCGGCTGGGGCTCGACGTCCATGTCGTCGCGGTGAGCGCGGCGGCTCTGGACGAGGCGGTAGCCGCCAACCCGTTCCCGGAGGCCGCGCGCTCGGACCCGTCCCACCTGCTCGTGACGTTCGGCGCCGACCCGCCGGACGAGGAACGCATCCGCGCCTTCGACCACTCGGCCTTTCCCGAGAAGCTCGCGTGGGTCGGTGGCGTCGGCTACACCTACTTCCCGCAGGGTGTCGGCACGTCGCGTCTCACGCCAGCCGTGCTCAAGCGTGAGCTCGGGACCGACGGGACCGAGGGGACGTCCCGGAACTGGAACACCGTGCTCAAGCTCCAGGCGCTGGCCGCCGCCCGGGCGTGAGCCGGCGCTGCGCGTCCAGCGGTCCGGTTCAGCGCGGCGCGTGGTCCTCGAGGAAGGCGTAGACCTCCGAGGTGTCGACGCCCGGGAAGGCTCCCACGGGCATCGCGGCGAGCATGCTCGCGTGGGGCCGTGCGCTCGGCCACACCTGGTCGGACCACCGCTCCGCGAGCGCGCCCGACGGTCGCCGGCAGCACGTCACTTCCGGGCAGCGCGAGACGGCGCGCTCCGGTGTCTCGCGCCCGCGGAACCACTTGACGTGCGCGAACGGGACGCCGACGCTCACGGAGAACTCGCCGTCGTCCGAGCCCTGGACACGTGACGTGCACCAGAACGTCCCCGACGGCGTGTCCGTGTACTGGTAGTAGGGGCTGAGGCGGTCCTCGACGGCGAAGACCGTCCGTGCGGTCCAGTTGCGGCACACGGGCTGCCCCTCGACGGCTCCGAGCGCGTCGGACGGGAAGCGCACGCCGTCGTTCTCGTAGGCCTTGTGGATGATCCCCGACTCGTGGACCTTCATGAAGTGGACGGGGATGCCGAGGTGCGTCGTCGCGAGGTTGGTGAAGCGGTGCGCGGCGGTCTCGTACGAGACGGCGAACGCGTCCCGCAGGTCCTCGACGGAGACCTGGCGTGCGTCCTTCGCCTCCCGCAGCTGCTTGACGGTGTCCCGCTCGGGGAGCAGGAGCGCGGCGGAGAGGTAGTTCGCCTCGACGCGCTGGCGGAGGAACTCGCCGTAGTCGCGCGGTTCCTCGTGCCCGAGGACGTGGCTGGCGAGGGCCTGGAGGAGGGTGGAGCGCGGGTCGCTCGACGCCCGGGCGCCGTTGGGCAGGTAGATCCGGTGGTGCAGGTGGTCGGTGACCGAGCGGGTGGAGTGCGGCAGGTCGTGGACGTAGTGCAGGGAGAAGCCGAGGTGCGCGGCGAGATCGGCGGCGACGCGCTGGGAGAGCGGGCCGTGCGTGTGACCGACCCCGTCGAGGAGGTCGCGCGCCGTGCGCTCGAGGTCCGGGAAGTGGTTGGCCTGCGCGCGCATGGTCGCGCGCAGCTCGGTGTTCGCGCGTCGCGCCTCCTCGGGGGTGGCGGCGCGCTCGTTGTGCAGACGCTCGAGCTCGCGCTGGAGACCGACGATCGTCTCGAGCGCGTCGGTCGGCAGGGACTTGCTCACGCGGACGGACGGGAGGCCGAGCGACGTGAACATCGGTCCGCGCTGAGCGCGCTCGAGGTCCACCTCGAGTCCGGCCCGTCGCGAGGGCGCGGCTGCCGTGAGCAGGTCGTCGAGGGTGGTGCCGAGCGCCTTCGCGACGAGGGCGAGCTGAGAGATCCGCGGCTCGCGCCGCCCGTTCTCGAGCATGGAGACCTGCGACGGGGCGCGGCCTATCGCCGCACCGAGGGCGTCGAGGGTCATGCCGCGCTCGGTGCGCAGGTGCCGGATGCGGCGCCCGATCATGAGGGCGTCGGGCTCGCCGTGCGTGACGGCGTCGTGGTCGATGTCGGTCTGCAGGGCCATGTCTGACTGTGACACAGGACACTTCTTTCGGGCAACAGAAGAACGTCGATTCTTCTCCGCGACAGGTGGTTGTCCGGGGGTTGCGCGTCGAAGAAGGTGGAGAACAACCGCAGCACAGCCGCTGCGGGAGACGCAGATCCACTGCACAGCCTGGAGGACATCGTGACCACGCCGACGATCATCACCCGCCCCGCCACCCGCTCGCAGAAGGCTCCCGTGCGTCCGGGAGACCAGCGCCAGACGGCAGCCGAGCTCGCACAGGAGTGGGCGAGCGACCCCCGCTGGGCGGACGTCACCCGTGACTACACGGCCGAGGACGTCATCGCCCTGCGCGGCGCCGTCCGCGAGGAGCGCACCCTCGCCCGCCGCGGCGCCGAGAAGCTCTGGGACCTCGTCAACACCGACGGATGGGTCGCCGCGCTCGGCGCGATGACCGGCAACCAGGCCGTCCAGCAGGTCCGCGCGGGCCTCAAGGCCATCTACCTCTCCGGGTGGCAGGTCGCTGCCGACGCGAACCTCTCCGGCCAGACGTACCCGGACCAGAGCCTCTACCCCGCCAACTCCGTCCCGGCCGTCGTGCGCCGCATCAACAACGCGCTCCTGCGCGCCGACCAGATCGAGTTCGCCGAGGACGCGAGCGGCGAGCGACGCGACTGGATCGCCCCCATCGTCGCCGACGCCGAGGCCGGCTTCGGCGGAGCGCTCAACGCCTACGAGCTCATGCACTCGATGATCGAGGCCGGCGCGGCCGGCGTGCACTGGGAGGACCAGCTCGCGTCCGAGAAGAAGTGCGGCCATCTCGGCGGGAAGGTCCTCGTCCCCACCGCCCAGCACATCCGGACGCTCAACGCAGCCCGTCTCGCCGCCGACGTCGCCGGGGTCCCCACCCTCGTCATCGCCCGGACCGACGCGCTCGCCGCCGACCTCATCACGTCCGACGTCGACCCCCGCGACCAGGAGTTCCTCACCGGCGAGCGCACCGTCGAGGGCTTCTACCGGACGAAGCCCGGCTACGACACGGTCATCTCCCGCGGTCTCGCGTACGCACCGTACGCCGACCTCATCTGGGTCGAGACCGGCGAGCCCGACCTCGAGCTGGCCCGGGCCTTCGCCGAGCGCATCCACGCGGAGTACCCGAACCAGAAGCTCGCGTACAACTGCTCGCCGTCGTTCAACTGGAAGCAGCACCTCAGCGACGCCGACATCGCCCGCTTCCAGCGCGAGCTCGCGTCCTACGGCTACACGTTCCAGTTCATCACGCTCGCCGGCTTCCACGCCGTGAGCCACTCCATGTTCGAGCTCGCCCGCGGGTACAACGACCGCGGGATGAGCGCCTACGTCGAGCTCCAGGAGGCCGAGTTCGCCTCCGAGACCGACGGCTACACGGCCACGCGCCACCAGCGCGAGGTCGGCACCGGCTACTTCGACCGGGTCGCCACGGCTCTCAACCCGGCGAGCGCCACCCTCGCGCTCGCCGGGTCCACCGAGGCCTCGCAGTTCCACTAGACCTTTTCTCGACCTGACCCGCTGGGAGACACGACCATGACCACCACGACACTTCTCGCCGACCCGCCGTCCGCGCCGACCGGCGACCGTCCGACGGGAGCCCGCACGCACGCTCCCGGCACGATGCTCGTCGCGGGGCCGCTGCGCGAGCGCTACGACGAGATCCTCACCCCGGAGGCGCTCGCCTTCGTCGCCGCGCTGCACGAGCAGTTCATCGCCCCGCGGCACGAGATCCTGCTCGCGCGGCAGGAGAACCGCAAGCGCATCGCGAACGGCTCCGACCCCGACTTCCTCGACTCCACCCGTGCGATCCGCGAGGACCGCACGTGGCGGGTCGCCGGGGCAGGCCCCGGCCTCGAGCAGCGCCGCGTCGAGATCACGGGGCCGACCGACCCCAAGATGGCGATCAACGC
This sequence comes from Sanguibacter sp. 25GB23B1, assembly GCF_040012415.1. Classification (NCBI taxonomy): domain Bacteria; kingdom Bacillati; phylum Actinomycetota; class Actinomycetes; order Micrococcales; family Sanguibacteraceae; genus Sanguibacter; species Sanguibacter sp. 25GB23B1. The sequence goes on along the minus strand of NZ_JBDYKL010000019.1, from coordinate 17,228 downwards.
CCTGAACTCGGGGGCCGACGTCTGGCTCGCCGACCTGGAGGACGCGACCTCGCCGACGTGGAGCAACGTCATCGGCGGTCAGCTCTCCCTGCTCGACGCGATCCGGGGCCGGCTGGAGTTCACGTCGGACGAGGGGAAGTCCTACCGGATGACCTCGCCGCACCTCGACGACCTGCCGACGATCGTCATGCGGCCCCGCGGATGGCACCTGTGCGAGAAGCACCTGCGCTTCGTCGACCGCGCCGGGGTCACCTCGTCGGCGTCGGCGAGCCTCGTCGACTTCGGTCTGTACTTCTTCCACAACACGAGCACCCTCGTCGCCCGTGGACGAGGTCCGTACTTCTACCTGCCCAAGCTCGAGGGACACCTCGAGGCACGGCTGTGGAACGAGATCTTCGTCTTCGCGCAGGACTACCTCAACCTGCCGCGGGGCACGATCCGGGCGACCGTCCTCATCGAGACCCTGCCCGCGGCGTTCGAGATGGAGGAGATCCTCTACGAGCTGCGCGAGCACTGCGCGGGGCTCAACGCGGGGCGGTGGGACTACCTCTTCTCGGTCATCAAGAACTTCCGCACCCGTGGGCCACGGTTCGTCCTGCCCGACCGCTCGGCGGTCTCGATGACGGTCCCGTTCATGCGGGCGTACACCGAGCTGCTCGTCTCGACGTCCCACCGTCGGGGTGCGCACGCCATCGGCGGCATGTCCGCGTTCATCCCCGACCGCCGCGACCCGGAGGTCAGCGAACGGGCCGAGCGGCAGGTCCGGGGCGACAAGCACCGCGAGGTCACCGACGGCTTCGACGGCACGTGGGTCGCCCACCCCGACCTCATCCCGTTCGCCCGGGAGGAGTTCACCGCGGTCCTCGGCGACCGGCTCCACCAGCTCGACCGCCGGCGCGAGGACGTCGCGGTCACCGCGGCGGACCTCCTCGACGTCTCGTCGGCGTCGCCCGACGGCACGGGTGTCACCGAGGCGGGGCTGCGGGCGAACGTCTCGGTCGGGCTCCGCTACATCGAGTCGTGGCTGCGGGGGGTCGGTGCCGCAGCGATCGACCATCTCATGGAGGACGCCGCCACCGCGGAGATCTCCCGGTCACAGGTCTGGCAGTGGATCTACACGTCCACGCAGACGCAGGACGGCACGCCGATCACGCGCGAACGCGTCGAGGCGATCCTCTCCCAGACCGCTGCCGCGCTACCGCGCTCGCCGGGGAACCGGATCGACGCGGCCGTCGACGTCTTCCGTCAGGTCGCCCTGACCGAGGACTTCCCGACGTTCCTCACGATCGGTGCGTACACGCAGCACCTCGTCGGTTCCGACGTCGACTGAACCGCACGCACGACGACCGAGGGCCACGGGGTGATCCCCGTGGCCCTCGGTCGTGCACGGTGCGTGGTCGTCTGCCCAGTCGGCTCAGCGCTGGACGCGCGCGCTGCCGCCCCCGGCGAGCTTCGCCACCTCGGCGAGGCTGGCGGTCGACGTGTCCCCCGGCGTCGTCATGGCGATGGCACCGTGCGCGGCGCCGTACTCGACCGCGGACCGGATGTCGCCGATCTCCATGAGCCCGTAGGCGAGGCCGGAGGCGAAGGAGTCCCCGCCGCCGACACGGTCGAGGATCTCGAGGTGCGGGCGGTGCGTCGACTCGGCGAAGCCCTCGGTGCGGCTCCAGGCGATGGCGCCCCAGTCGTTGTCGCTCGCGCTGTGCACGCCGCGCATCGTCGTGGCGATGACCTGGAAGTTCTCGTAGGTCGCAGCGGCGGTCTCGATCATGGCGCGGAAGGCGCCGGTGTCGAGGTCGGTGAGGTTCTCGTCGACGCCCTCGACCTCGAAGCCGAGGCTCGCGGTGAAGTCCTCCTCGTTGCCGATCATGACGTCGACGTACTGCGCGAGGCGCTTGTTGACCTCCTGGGCGCGGGCCGAGCCGCCGATGCCCTTCCACAGGGAGGGGCGGAAGTTGAGGTCGTACGAGACGATCGTCCCGTGCTCGCGGGCGGAGCGCATCGCTGCCTCGGCGACGTCCGCGGAGGACTCCGAGAGCGCCGCGAAGATCCCGCCGGTGTGGAGCCAGCGCACGCCCCGACGACCGAAGAGGTCGTCCCAGTCGACGTCACCGGGCTGCATCTGCGAGATCGCGGTGTTGCCACGGTCGGAGACGCCGACGGCACCCCGGACACCGAAGCCGCGCTCGGTGAAGTTCAGGCCGTTGCGCACGGAGCGCCCGATCCCGTCGTAGTCGACCCACTGGATGTAGCTCGTGTCGACGCCGCCGGTGAGGATGAGGTCCTCGACGAGCCGGCCCACCTCGTTGTCGGCGAGCGCGGTGACGACCGCTCCGCGGAGGCCGAAGCACCGGCGCAGGCCGCGGGCGACGTTGTACTCGCCGCCGCCCTCCCACGCGTCGAAGGTGCGCGTGGTCTTGATGCGGCGCTCACCGGGGTCGAGGCGGAGCATGACCTCGCCGAGCGACACGACGTCGAAGTCGCACTCGGCGGCGCTCTTCACAGCGAGGGAACGGGTCTGCTGGGTCTGCTCGGTCGTCTCGGTCATGGTCATGCTCCGATCTGTGCTGCGAGGGCGACGGCCTCGGCCGTGCGACGGGTGATCTCGGCCCAGTCCTCGGCCTCGATGAGGGCGCGGTCGACCATCCAGGAGCCGCCGGCGGCGAGGACCGCGGGGATCGAGAGGTAGTCGCCGACGCTCGCGGCGCTGATGCCGCCGGTGGGGACGAACCGCAGGCCGGGGAACGGGGCGGACATCGCCTTGATGGCCGGCGGGCCGCCGAGTGTCGCGGCGGGGAAGAACTTGACGGTCGTCAGGCCGAGCGCGAGGGCCGTCATGATGTCGGACGGTGTCGCGACGCCCGGGAGGATCGGCAGGCCGGCGGCCTGCGCGCGCTGCACGACCTCGACGCTCAGCCCCGGGGAGACGAGGAACTGCGCGCCGGCGGCGGCGGCGGAGTCCACCTGGTCGGGGCGGACGACGGTGCCGGCTCCTACGACGAGCTCGGGGAGCTCCTTGAGCGCGGTGAGCGCTGCCTGGGCGCCGGCGGTGCGGTACGTGACCTCGATGATGCTCAGCCCACCCTCGAGGAGCGCGCGCCCGAGCGGGACGGCGTGCTCGGGGTTGTCGATGACGACGACGGGCACGATGCGTGCCGCTTCGAGGGCTTCTGTGATCTGCTGCTCTGTGGACATGATCGCCTGTGATCTCTGCTAGAGTTTCGTCATGGTGAACGACGGTTTCTGAATACGAAACCACCATAGCAAACGACCGCGCCGAACGGCCGCGTCGGAGAGGGACGCATGACCACCAGCCCCGAACCCGCACCTCCGAACAGCTCCGGCTCCCCGATGAACAGCGTCGACAAGGCCCTCCTCGCGCTCCAGCACCTGAGCACGGCGGGTCGCGCCGGCCTCCCCCTGAACCAGCTCGCCCAGAGCCTCGGACTCAACAAGACATCGCTCCACCGCACGCTCGCCGCCCTGCGCTACCGCGGCTTCGTCGACCAGGACCCCGAGACCGGGAGCTACGTCCTCGGTGCGGCCGCCTCCGCCCTGTCCTCCGCCTTCTTCGCCGACGAGAACCTCCCCGGGCTGCTCCACAGCGCGGTCGTCGCGCTGAGCACCGAGGCCGACGAGCTCGTCCACCTCGGCGTCCTCTCCGGAGCGGAGGTGCTCTACGTCGACAAGGTCGAGCCCGCCCGGTCGGTCCGGGTGTGGTCCGCGGTCGGGCGCCGCCAGCCCGCCGCGACCACCGCGCTCGGACGGGCGATCCTCTCCCACCGCGAGCTCGACCCCGCCTCGGTCGAGCTCTACGCCGGGACCCGGCTCCCCGCCGAGCGCCTCGCCGGCATCCTCGCGGCAGCACGAGAGCACGGCTACGCGACGGAGAACGAGGAGAACGAAGAGGGCATCAGCTGCCTCGCCGTCCCGCTCCTGCGCGACCGGGTGCCCGTCGCTGCGATGAGCATCACCGCCCCGTCGGACCGCATGACGCTCGCACGCCACCGCGAGCTCGTCACCGCCATCGCACGCACGGTGCCCGACCACCTGCCCGCCGGGATCCGCCTGCCCAGCACCCTGGAGACGCGCTGACGACCGGCCGGGCCGCGTCGCCCACCGAAGCATCCCGATGGCCATAGGCTGTGAGCAGCACCAGACGCCGGGCTCGACCCCGGGACGAGCAAGAGGAAGAGGGACGCAATGACGGTTCTCGTGGCGTACAACGAGTCACCCCAGGGCGAGGCGGCGTTCGCAGCAGCCTCGGAGGAAGCGACCAGACGCCAGACGACCCTGACCGTCCTCGTCCTCACACCCCAGCCCGACGACGCCCCCGTCCCGTCGCACCTCGTCCACCTCCTCCAGACCGTCGCCGGTGCCGACGAGAAGGTCGAGGTGGCCTTCCGCAGCGACCGCATCGACGTCGCCGACGCGATCCTCGACCACGCGGAGAAGGTCGACGCCGAGATCATCGTCATGGGCTCGCGCAAGCGCACGCCGGTCGGCAAGTTCCTCCTCGGCAGCACCACCCAGCGCGTCCTGCTCGACGCCGCCGTCCCCGTCCTCGTCATCCGCGCGACGCGCTAGACCTCCGCGGGCGCGAGCTCCAGGCGGTACCCGCGCTTGACGACCGTCTTGATGAGCGCCCGGTCCCCCATCGCATCCCGCAGCCGCGCGATGGCGACGTCGGCCGCGTGCGGGTCCTGCGACGCTCCCGGCAGGGCCCGGAGCACCTCGGAGCGCGGCACCACGCCGCCGTTCGCGGCGACGAGCACACGCATCACCTCGACCCCGCCCCGACCCAGCGGCATGACCTGCTCGTCGAGGACCACCGTCGTCGCACGGACCTGGAGGTCGCCGGCGACGGTGCGCAGCGCCCTCTCGCCCTGAGCGGTGTAGTGCGCGATCATCACGCGGACGAGCGACCCGAGCCGCCCGCGGTCGGGGACGAGCGGCTCGATGCCGACGTCGAGGAGCGGCTTGGCCGTGATCGGACCGACCGCGACGGCGAGGAGCGACCCAGCCAGCGTCCGGGCGCGGATCGCGTCGAGCGCACCCTCGTCCCGGGCGACCTCGAGCCAGGCTGCCGCACCCGGCGCGGACGTGAAGACGAACGCATCCATGTCACCGTCGGCCGTCCCCCGCACGGACGCCGCGAGCGCCTGCGGGTCGGGCGGCGGCCCCCACCGGTACACGACGAGGCTCTGCACGCGCGCCCCGGCGTCCCGGAACATCTGGTCGAGACCGTCCGAACCAGCACCGTGGTGCTGGATCGCGACGCCGAGGCCGTCGACCCCCTCGTCGAGGAGGTACTCCGCCACCTCCGCGGAGGTCTCCGACTCGGCCACCCAGTCGGTCTGGAGCCCGACCTGCTGGACGGCGCCACGCGCCTTGGGGCCGCGCGCCACGATCCGCGCGCGCGACAGCACCTCGTGCAGCTCGGTGGCGAGACCGACGGCATCGGCCGCGTCCATCCACCCGCGGAAGCCGATGCCGGTCGTCGCGACGACCACGTCGGGAGGGTTCGCGATGACAGCGCGGGTGTCGGCCACGAGCTGGGCGTCGTCGTGGTTGGGCACCATGCTCAGCGCGGGCGCGAAGTGCGGCACGGCACCGCGGCGCGAGAGCGCCGCACCGAGCTCGCCAGAACGACGGTCGGCCGTGATGAGGACCGCACAACCGGCCATGGGCTGGCCTACAGGAGCGTTCATCGGCTCACTTTCGTCGAGGCGGCAGTCGGGACGGCGGGGAGCGACGACGCAGCCCGCAGGCCGCGTCGGTGTGCTCACCGTACGAACGCGAGGTTACGGCGCGACGGGTCGACTGTTTCGCCGCTGCGTCGACTTCCTCACACGGTGGCGCACCTCCGTGTGACAAGTCTGCCGTACCGCAGACGCTCCCGGAGGCCCGCGAGCCACCCCTGTAGCATCGAGCGCGTGAGTACCGTGGCTCTCGGCCTGCCGACCGTCCGGTCGCGGCCGACCGGGCCCTCGAGCCCGCCGAACGACGCTGACCACCGGCTCTCGCCGGGTCAGCGTCCGCACACCGATGCGCTCGTCGACCGCTTCGGACGGGTCGCCCGTGACCTGCGGGTCTCGATCACCGAGAAGTGCTCCCTGCGCTGCACGTACTGCATGCCGGCCGAGGGCCTCCCGACCATCGCGCGCAGCTCCCTCCTCGCACCCGACGAGATCGCCCGCCTCGTGCGCGTGGCCGTCCACCGTCTCGGCATCGAGGAGGTGCGCTTCACCGGAGGCGAGCCCCTCATGCGTCACGACCTCGTCGAGATCCTCCGCCTCGCGCGCGAGGCGGCGCCCGGTGTGCCGTTCTCGATGACGACCAACGCCATCGGGCTCGACAAGCGGGTCGCCAGCCTCGTCGCGGCCGGTCTCACCCGGGTCAACATCTCCCTCGACACCGTCGACCGCCTGCACTTCGCCGAGCTCACCCGCCGGGACCGGCTCCCCGACGTGCTCGCCGGTATCGCCGCCGCGTACGACGCCGGGCTGACGCCCCTGAAGATCAACGCCGTCCTCATGCCCGAGACGCTCGCCGGCGCGGTCGACCTCCTCACCTGGGCTGTCGAGCACGACTGCCGTCTGAGGTTCATCGAGCAGATGCCCCTCGACGCGGACCAGCGCTGGACCCGGGAGTCTCTCGTCTCCGCCGACGATCTCCTGGGGGTCCTCTCGGAGCGTTTCGCGCTCACGCCCGTCGGCCGCGACGACGCGTCCTCGCCGGCGGAGGAGTGGGCCGTCGACGGCGGCCCCGCGACCGTCGGCATCATCGCGTCCGTGACCCGCTCCTTCTGCGGCGACTGCGACCGCACGCGCCTCACCGCCGAGGGCACCCTGCGCTCGTGCCTCTTCTCGTCCGAGGAGACGGACCTGCGCTCGCTGCTGCGCGAGGGGGCGAGCGACGACGACCTCGTACACGCCTGGCAGTCGACCATGTGGGCGAAACCGTTCGCGCACGGCATCGACGCCCCGGAGGGCGAGCACCCCACCGCGGCGCTCGCCGCGACCGAGGCCTTCGCCAGGTCGAACCGGAGCATGGGAGCGATCGGTGGCTGACACCACAGGCCGCGTAGTCACGGTCCGCTACTACGCGGCGGCCGCCGAGGCCGCCGGTCGGCAGGAGGAGGACGTCCGGCTGACCGCCGCCGCGACCGTCGGGGACCTCAAGGCGTACCTCGCCGCGACCTACGGTCCCGCGATGACCCGCGTCCTGGCGTCCGCGTCGTTCCTCGCGGACGCGAGGATCAGCCGGGACGACGCCAGGGCCCTCGGACAGACCGTGGACGTCCTGCCCCCGTTCGCCGGCGGATGACAGGCCGATGACGGGCCGATGACGGGCACGGCTCGTGGCTCGTGCGAGCGACGGTCTAGAGCCCGACCCACTCCGAGACGCCGTCGGTGAAGTGCTGGCGCTTCCAGATGGGCACCTCGGCCTTGATCCGGTCGACGAGCGCGGCGCAGGCGGCGAAGCCCTCGGCGCGGTGACCGCTGGAGACCGCTGCCACGAGAGCCACGTCCCCGATCGTCAGCTCGCCCACGCGGTGCACGGCCGCGACCCGCAGTCCCGTCTCTCGTGCGACGTCCTCGCAGCAGCGCGCGAGGAACGCCTGCGCCTGCGGGTGCGCCTCGTAGTCGAGGCCGGTCACGGCCCGCTCCGAGTCGTTGTCCCGGACGACGCCCCGGAAGGTCACGACCGCGCCGCACTCGGCTGCCTCGACGAAGGCCTCGACGGCAGCGACCGCGGCGGCGTCGAGCGCGTCGCGCGTGATCGACGCGCTAGCCGTCATGGCGCGCGTCTCCCCCGACCTGGTCGAGCACGTGCTCGAGGACGCCGTCGAGCACCTCGAGGCCGTCCCGCACACCGCCCGGCGAGCCCGGGAGGTTGACGACGAGCGTGCTTCCCGCGAGGCCGACGAGAGCGCGGCTCAGACCCGCGGTGCGGGTGACGAGCATCCCGCGACGCCGGATCTCCTCGGCGATCCCCGGCACCTCCCGCGTGAGCAGTGCGCGGGTCGCCTCGGGCGTCTCGTCGGACGGCGAGACCCCGGTACCACCGGTCGTGATGATGACGCGCGGCTCGCCGGCCGCGGCCGCCCGCAGGGCGGCGGCGATCGCCGCGTCCGCCACGACGGACGGGCCCGAGACCTCGAAACCACGCCGGGTCAGCCACTCGGCGATCACCGGTCCTGTCGTGTCCGCACGCTCGCCCCGCGCACCGGCGGTGGAGGAGACGATGACGGTCGCGCGTCCTCGTGAGGGCGCGGGGTCCGACGGTGCCGGACGGTCCAGCGCGCCCGGACCGTCCGGGCGGCTCCAGTCGCCGCTCGTGCCGCCGGTCTTCGTGAGCAGCCGGACGTCGCCGAGGACCGCGGCGGGGTCGACGGCCTTGATCATGTCGTGCAGCGTGAGACCGGCGACCGCGACCGCGGTGAGAGCCTCCATCTCGACGCCGGTGGGTGCCGTCGTCTTCGCCGACGCCTCGATGCGGATCGCCGAGTCCTCGAGCTCGAAGGAGACGCTCACGCCGGAGAGCGGGATCTGGTGGCACAGCGGGATGAGCTCCCACGTGTGCTTGGCTGCCGAGATCCCGGCGATGCGTGCGGTCGAGAGCACGTCGGCCTTCGGCAGGCCTTCCGCTCGGACCTTCGCGACGACGTCGGGCGTCGTGCGCAGGCGGCCCTCCGCGACGGCACGCCGGGCTGTGACGGCCTTGCCGCTCACGTCGACCATCCGCGCCCGACCGTCTGCGTCCACGTGGGACAGCGTGCTCTCGTCGCTCATGACACAACCCTATCCGTCGGCGAGGACGTGCCTGTCGGGGGGGCCACGACGCGCCCGCCCTCGAGCCGGATCGCCCGACCGGCGAGGATCTGGGCGTCCGCAGTGTCGTGCGTGACGACGAGAGTGGTGGTGCCGACCTCGCGCAGGTGGCCGGCGAGCTCGAGCCGGACCTGCGCCCGGACGTCGACGTCGAGTGCGGACAACGGCTCGTCGAGCAGCAGGAGCTGCGGCTCGGTGACGAGAGCACGGGCGAGCGCCACCCGTTGCGCCTGGCCACCGGAGAGCCCTCCGGGACGCCGGTCGGCGAGCTCCGCGATCCCGAGCCGCTCCAGCCACTCCCCCGCCAGCCGACGCGCCTCGACCCGCGACAGGCCCGCAGCCCGCGGCCCGAACGCGACGTTGTCGAGGACGCTGCGATGGCCGAACAGGCGGTAGTCCTGGAAGACCAGGCCGACCCGGCGCCGGGCGGCGGGCACCCACGTGTCGGTGTCCGCGTCGTCGAGCACCCGGTCGCCGAGCACGATCCGTCCCGCGTCGAGGGGGTCGAGGCCCGCGAGCACCCGTAGCAGCGACGACTTGCCGGCGCCGTTCGGGCCGACGACCGCGACGATCTCGCCCGGCTCCAGGTCGATCGTGACGTGGAGGTGGAAGGCGCCCCGGGCCACGTCGACCTCGGCCCGCAGCGCCGAGCCCTCCGGACCTGGCTGGTGCCGTCCACGCTCGCTGGTCGCGCGCCCGTCCGACGTCGTCACCGGACCGCCCCACGGATCCACCGGTCACGGAGCAGCGCCAGGACGAGCACCGCGACCGCGAGGAGCACGAGGCTCAGCGCGACGGCCGCGTCCGGGTCCGACTGGAGTGCCAGGTAGACCGCGAGCGGCATCGTCTGCGTCGAGCCCGGGAAGTTGCCGGCGAACGTGATCGTCGCGCCGAACTCCCCGAGCGCACGAGCCCAGCAGAGCACCGCGCCGGCGAGCAGCGAGGGCGCGAGCGTCGGCAGCGTGACGTGGAGGAAGATGTGCAGCCGAGTGGCTCCCAGGGTCGCGGCCGCCTCGGCGAGCGAGTCGTCGACCGTGGCGAGCGCACCGTCCAGGGCCAGCACGAGGAAGGGCATGGCGACGAACGTCTGGGCGAGCACGACGGCGACCGTGGTGAACGGGATGCTCAGCCCGAACCACAGCTCGAGGTACTGGCCCACCGTGCCGGTCCGGCCGTACGCGAGGAGCAGGGCGACGCCGCCGACCACCGGGGGCAGGACGACGGGGACGGTGACGAGCGTGCGCAGGAGACGGCTGCCCGGGAGGTGTGCGCGCGCGAGCACGAGGGCGAGCGGGACACCGAGGGCGGTCGAGACGAGCGTCGCCGCCGTCGCCGTGCCGAGGGACAGCACGAGCGCGGAGCGCGTCCCGGGATCGGCGAGGATCCCGACGAGCGCACCCCACGGTGCACGCACGACGAGAGCAGCGAGCGGCAGCACGAGGAGGACTGCCCCGAGCGCTGCGGGGATCCACAGGACGACCGGGAACCGACCCTGCACGCGGGCGCGGGCGGCCCGGCGGGTGCCGCGTCCGGTCGACCCGCCCGCGTGGACCCTGCGCGCGGTCGGTGGCGCGTCGGGCGGTCGGTGAGCCCGCGTCATGGCGGACCGAAACCGGCGTCGACGAGGATACGGCTCCCGACGGGGCCGAGGACGAGGTCGACGAGCTCCGACGCCGTCCCGGAGGCACCCGCGAGCGCGACGATCGGGTAGTCGACGGGGACCTGGAGGTCGTCGGGCACCGCGACACCGGCGACGGCGTCGTCTGCGGCGAGGACGTCCGTGGCGTAGACGACCCCCGCGTCGACCTCGCCGAGGCGGACCTTCGTGAGGACGGCGCGGACGTCGGGCTCGAGCGTCACCGGCTCGACCGCGAGACCGGCCTGCTCGAGCATCCGTGCCGCGGCGGTGCCGCACGGGACAGCGACCTGGCAGAGCGCCACGTCGACGTCCGGTCGTGCGAGGTCGGCCACGTCCGTGACGCTTGAGGCGCCGCCCGCGGCAGGTACGGCGATCGCCAGCGCGTTCGTCGCGAAGACCTGGGGGTCCCGCGCGGAGCCGGCCTCGGTGACCGTCTCCATCGTCGCGGTGCTCGCGGACGCGAACACGTCCGCCGGCGCGCCGGCGACGATCTGCTGCGCGAGCTCCGAGCTGCCCGCGAAGCTGAAGCGGACGTCGACACCGGGGTGCGTGTCCTCGAAGGCCTCACCGATGAGCGTGAAGGGCTCTCGCAGCGATGCGGCGGCGAGCACCGTGATCGTCTCGGTCTCGGTGTCCGCCACCGGTGAGCAGGCGGCGAGGAGGACCGCGGCCAGGGCCGAGCAGCCGACGGCCCGCGCGCTACGCCCTCGCACCGGGCACCTCGACGACGACGTCGGTGGCCTTGACGGACGCGACCGCCAGGACCCCGGGCTCGAGCCCGAGCTCGTCCGCCGCCTCCCGGCTGATGAGCGACACCACCCGGTGCGGCCCGGCCTGGATCTCGACCTGAGCCATGACCGTGTCACGGACGACACGGGTGACGAGCCCGGTGAAGGAGTTGCGCGCAGACCGGGAGGCGCTGCTGCTCCCACCCGCAGGCGCGACGACGGTGCGTGCGACCTCCTGGGCGAGCCGCGCGAGGTCCGCCCCGGCGACGACGGTGCGGCCGTCCACCTTGGCCGCCTCGACGCGGCCGGCGTCGATCCACCGGCGCATCGTGTCGTCGCTCACGCCGAGGAGCTCGGCGGCCTCACGGACCCGGTACGTCTGCACTGTCATGCGAGGAGCGTACGCGCGCACGCACGTGCGGACCAGCACGTCATCGTGCGCCGTGCGCGCGGTGCGCACAACCCTTGGGGCCCGCACCTGCGGAACGGTGAGGCGATCGCGTCAGTGCGCGGCTCCCTCTCGCGCGACGGCACGCAGCAGCCCCATGTCCGCATCTCGGAACACGGCGTCGGCGTCGGCGAACGTCGTGAGGCTCTCCACGACCCTGACCCGCGCCCGGCCCTCGACGAGCGACTGCAGCACGTCCGGGTCCGCGATCCCGCACCCCGGTGCGCCGTCGACGAGGACGGCCAGCTCGTCAGGAGCACGCATCGTCGCGCTGTCCCCCGGCCCGAGGAGCTCGCGCACGGCCTCGACGACCGCTGCCGCACGCTCCTCGAGGCCACCCCGGGCGGCGACCGCCGCGTCGACGCCGGACGCAGCGTCGACCTCGGGAGGAAGGACTCGCAGGAGCACGAGCGAGGAGTCGTAGGCCTCGAGGCGCCCGGCACGCTCGACCGCACCGGCCAGCCGGTCCATGAAGACCTCCCGCTGGACGAGACCCGGCCGTGCGTCACGCACGGCGAAACGGCGCATGGCCTGCTCCTCTCGCCGGGTCTCCGAGAGGTCCGTCATCGCGCCGACGATCCGCGCCGGGCACCCAGCCTGGTTGAGGACGGTCACCCCGCGGCACAGCACCCAGCGGTACGCACCGCTCGCGGTGAGGATGCGCTGCTCGAGCGCGAGGGGCTCCTCGACACCGGCGAGCTGTGCCGCGATGGCCATCGACAGCTCGTCGCGGTCGTCGGGATGAACCCTGTCCGTCCACTCCTCGAGGGACGTGCCGATCTCGTGCTCGGCATAGCCCAGGACGCTCTTCCACAGCGGTGAGTAGTACACCGAGCCGGACAGCACGTCCCAGTCCCACATGCCGTCGTAGAGCGCCGCAGAGGCGAGCGCGTAGCGCTCCTCGCTCGCCTGGACGGCCGTGGCCAGCTCCCGCTCGCGCGCCGCAGAGACCTGCAGCGCGGTGCGCTGCTCGCGCAACGACGTGAGCATCTTCTCCTGGTCGAGAGCGATGGCCAGCATCGCGGCCCAGTGGTTGTACTTGTCGCGCGCGCTCGTCGACCTGGTGTCCACCGGGCCTCCGATGGTGAGGTAGCCCCAGTCGCTCGCGGCGAACGTCACGGGGATGAGGAACGTCAGCTCCGGGCGGACCGCACCCGCGGACCGCGTGAGCGCCGGTGGTGGGAAGTCTCGCGCGGGCAGGCGCATCCCGACGAGCCTGCTGCCCGTCGAGCCGACGTCCCGGGTCCCGACGATCTCGAGCTCCCGCTCCCCGTCCGCCGTCCGGCGGCCCGTCCACAGGGCGAGGGACGCCGGCCCGCGGTGCGCGTTCGGCAACCAGCTGAGGGTGCGCGGGCTCGCGCCGTCGGGTCGCATGAGTGCGAGGTCGACCTCGTACTGGTTGACGAGCGTCCGCTCGAGGTGGCCGGACCGCGCGAGCAGCCCGCGCGAGCACCCCTTCGTCAGCGCGACCGTCACGCCTGCGGCGGCGCTGCGCAAGGCTGCGGCGTGCGAGGGCGAACCGGACGGCAGGTCGAGCGCCGCCTCGGACTCGAGAGCACGGACGGCGACGAGGATCTGCTCGAGCGCCTCCGGGTGGGGGTGGAGCGCGGTGGTCATGTCCGCGAGCCGGTTGAGCGCGGCACCCGCCGGGGCCACCGCGCGCTGCGCAGCGACGACCATGACCTCGACCACACCGCGTACCCACGCGGCGGTGTCCGGCTGCGGGCCCTCTCCCCCGCGCGCGCCGAAGAAGACCGCGCGGGCCAGCTCGCCGAGCTGCGCCGCTGCCGATCCTCCGCCGCGGTGGGACACCCCGTCGACGAGCAGGCCCGCGCGCGTCGAGTCGATGCACCCGCACGACTCCCGCGTCACGAGCGTCGTCTCCGAGAGGTGTGCACCCGGTCCGACGTCGTCGGACTCGAGCCGCGCGAGGAGCAGCCCGGCGGCGAGCTCCCCGACCCGGTCGTGGTGGGGGTCGATGCTCGAGAGCCGAGGTCGTGACCTCGCGCCGCCCTCGGCGTGGTCGAAGCCGATGACCGCGTGGTCGGTCGGGAGGGCGAGACCCTCTGCCCGCAGGACCGCCATGAAGCCGAGGGCGTTGCGGTCCGTCGCGGCGACGGTCGCCGTGGTCGGCACACCGCGGGCGAGCAGGTCCGCAGCGGCCGCGGCACCGCTCGCCTCCTGGTTGTCCGCCGTCGTGAGGACCCACTCGTCCTGGGGCTCGATCCCGTTCGCCGCGAGCGTGCTGCGGTACGCCTCGTACCGTTCACGGATGTCGAGCTGCTGGGGGTTGCCGAGGAACCCGATCCGCGTGTGCCCGTGGTCGAGCAGGTGCTCCACGGCGGCGCGGACACCACCTCGGTTGTCAGGCGTGACGATCGGCGCACGGAGCCCGGCCTCCTGCTCGCTGACGACCACGAGCGGCTTGCCCGAGCGGTCGAGCGCACGCAACGTGTCGCGGTCGACGGCGGACGTGATGACGATGACGCCATCGACGGCGTCCAGCCCCACGCACGTGTCGTAGTCCGACTGCTCGGGGAACTTCTCCCGGTCGAGGTCGGCCGCGTACGTCTGGATCGCGACGACCTGGTGCCCTCCTGCCCGCACCGCCCGGCCGATGCCCGAGAGCAGCTTGCCGAAGTAGAAGCCGCCCACCACCGGAGACAGCACACCCACCATGAACGGTCCGTGGCTCGACCCGCGCCCCCCGCCGGTCGTCACTGCGCGCTCATCCTGTGCACGCTCTCGTGAGACGTCGCTCCATCGCGAATGACCCTGCCCCCTCCGGCGGAAAGACGCCGCCCCGCGCACGCGCCCCGTCGAGCGTGCTTTGATCTCGTGATGAGCGAGACTTCTCCCGAATTTACGCATTCGCCCAGCAAACGTCCAACTATCGCTGATGTCGCACGTGCGGCCGGTGTCTCGATCGCGGTCGTGTCGTACGCGCTCAACGGCCGTCCTGGGGTCTCGGCGGCGACGCGCGACCGGGTGCTGCGCATCGCCGACGAGCACGGCTGGCGGCCCAACGCCGCCGCGCGCTCGCTCCGCACGAGCGCCCGGGCGGTCGGCCTGGCGCTCGTGCGAGGAGACACTGCGACGACGCACCCGGCGTCGTTCATGGCCCTGCTCGGCGGGATCCAGGAGAGGCTCGCCAGCCACGGGCTCGCCCTCGTGCTCCAGGCGGTCGACGACCACGAGAGCGCGGCGAGGCTCTACCGCTCGTGGTGGGCGGAGCGCCGGTTCGACGCCCTCCTCGTGACGGACGTCCGCGTGAACGACCCGCGCGTCGAGGTGCTGCGCTCGGCGCGGATACCCGGGCTCGTCGTCGGCCACCCCGCTGCTGCGCGGGGGCTCGCGTCCGTGCACGTCGACGAGGAGGAGGCCTATGCGCGGGTCGGGCGGTTCCTCGCCGGGCTGGGGCACCGCCGGGTGGGTCTCGTCACCGGTCCGGCGGACCTCGACATGTCGATCCGCCGGACCTCTGCGCTGCGCGCGGCGCTCGAGCAGGAGGGAGCCGCGACGATCGTCGCGACGACGGGCGCGACCCACGAGGAGGGCGCGGCCGCGACGCGCCAGCTCCTCGTCGGCGCGGACCCCGTGTCGGCGATCATGTTCGACACGGATCTCAGCGCGGTGACGGCGCTCGACGTGGCCCGCCGCCTGCGCCGCGAGGTGCCGTGGGACCTCTCGGTCGTCGCCGGCTCGGACTCTGCGTCCTGCCGGCTCGCGACGCCGTCGGTGACGACGCTCCCGCACCCGCTCGGCGACCTCGGCGAGGCCGCTGCCCAGGGGCTGCTCGACATGCTCGGTGGTGAGCGGGGCATCGAACGTGTGGTCACGGTCGGCCCGCTCACGGTCCGGGGGACGACTGCACCCTGCGGGCGGTGATGTCACGATCCGGTAACGCCGCCGAGCCTAAACGTTTCACTCCATACCACCGACATGTGGCCCGTGTCACGTTGATCGGGCCGTGGCGCCTCTGCCGCGACCCGACCTCCGGCCACGTCCGGGGCTCTCGGTCCTGTTCGACCATCCGGAGGAACCGTGTCTCAAGTCCCGAATCGGCTACGCAAAGGCGCGTCAGCCGTCGCTGTGGGAGCGCTCCTATCGGCGCCGATGATCCTCGGCACGACGACGGCGGTTGCCGCCGAAGCCCACGTCGACAACCCGTACGCCGGCGCCACCCAGTACGTCAACGCGGAGTGGACCGCGAAGGTCGTCGCCGAGGCCGCCGCCGTGAGCGCCACCAACCCCACGCTCGCGCAGCAGATGCTCTCGATCAAGGACGCACCCACGGGCGTCTGGATGGACCGGATCGGAGCGATCGGCGGCAACGTCGACGGCCCCGGCCTCAAGCACCACCTCGACGCCGCGGTCGCCCAGAAGCAGGGCAGCACGCCGATCGTCCTCAACGTCGTCATCTACGACCTCCCCGGACGCGACTGCTACGCCCTCGCCTCCAACGGCGAGCTCCCCGCGACGGACGCAGGCCTCGCCCGCTACAAGACCGAGTACATCGACCCGATCGCGGACCTCCTGGACAACCCGGAGTACGCAGGGATCCGCATCGCGGCGACCGTCGAGCCGGACTCGCTGCCGAACCTCACGACGAACATGAGCGACCCGAAGTGCCAGCAGTCGGCGCCCTACTACAAGGCCGGCGTGACCTACGCGCTCGACAAGCTCCACGCCATCCCCAACGTCTACACCTACGTCGACGCCGCCCACTCCGGATGGCTCGGCTGGGAGAACAACGCGACCGGCGCCGTCCAGACCTTCGTCGAGGTCGCCCAGGCGACCCAGGCAGGATTCGCCTCGATCGACGGCTTCATCACGAACACCGCGAACTCCACACCGCTCGTCGAGCCGTTCCTCACCGACTCCTCCGCGAGCGTCGGCGGCGTCCCCGTCCGCTCCGCGAAGTACTACGAGTGGAATGTCAGCTTCGACGAGGTCGACTGGACGGCCGACCTCCACCGGCGCCTCGTCGCCGCAGGCTTCCCGTCGAGCACCGGCATGCTCATCGACACGTCACGCAACGGCTGGGGCGGTTCCGCACGCCCGACCGCAGCAAGCACCTCGACCGACCTCAACACGTACGTGAACGAGTCACGGGTCGACCGACGCGTCCACCGCGGCGCCTGGTGCAACCCGGCCGGCGCAGGCATCGGCGAACGGCCCGTCGCCTCACCGTCCGGTTACACGGCGTCCCACCTCGACGCGTTCGTGTGGATCAAGCCCCCGGGCGAGTCCGACGGATCCTCCTCGGAGATCCCGAACGACGAGGGCAAGGGCTTCGACCGCATGTGCGACCCGACCTTCGTGTCGCCCAAGCTCGACAACCAGCTCACCGGAGCACTCGGCGGAGCACCTGTCTCCGGCAAGTGGTTCTCGGCACAGTTCCAGCAGCTCGTCGCCAACGCGTACCCGGTCATCCCGGCCGACGGCACCGTCGACCCGACGGATCCCACGGACCCGCCGACCGACCCGACGGATCCCACGGACCCGACGGATCCGCCTGCTGACACGACGCCTCCGACGACCCCGACGGGCCTGACCGCCGGGACGAGCACCAC
>NZ_JBDYKL010000018.1:0-77599 GCF_040012415.1 Sanguibacter sp. 25GB23B1 | reverse complement strand
CCCCCCCCCCCCCCCCTCGGAGGGCGGCCTTCAGCGATTCACACAGGGTGTTCTGGTGGAGGTGCGGGGAATCGAACCCCGGTCCGGTGACGCAAATCCACGACTTCTCCGGGCGCAGTCTGCTATGGAATTTCTCGGCCCCAGCACTCACGCAGACAAGCTGCTGACAGGCTCAGTCGTCTAAAAGTCCCTGTGACGCCAACGACGAACGTCACAAGCAGTGGCTTCCTAGATGACGCTAGGAACCAGAGCGGAAGCTACCCTGGGCTAACGGACTTCAGAACTCGCTCAAGCGGCGAGTGCGAAGTCGGTGCGCTTGGAATCGGCACCTATTGGTTTGCGGGGAGCGTTTACGAGATAACCCCACATCCTCGGCCCGCTTCTCGTGTAAACACGACCACCGTCGAAACCGATCACCCCCTGTGCAGTTGTCAACCATCCGTCGCACGGGTGTGATGCCCAAGCATCGTGCCGTAGCGCCGAACAGGTCCAGCCTACTGGATCAACGCTCGTCGTGGCGCGCTTATTTCCGGGCACCGCGCCGGAGGAGCGGCTCAGCGGATCTCGCGGGCCCGCATCGCGCGCTGGGCCTCGCGGTTGTCCTGCTGCTCCCGGAGCGTCTGGCGCTTGTCGTACTCCTTCTTGCCTCGGGCCAGGGCGATCTCCACCTTGGCCCGGCCGTCGAGGAAGTACATCTGGAGCGGGACGATCGTGTAGCCCTTCTCCCGCGTGTGCTGCTCGAGAGTCTCGATCTCGTGGCGGTGCAGGAGGAGCTTGCGCTTGCGCCGCGGCGCGTGGTTGGTCCAGGTTCCGTGCGCGTACTCGGAGATGTGTGCTCCTTCGAGCCACACCTCTCCGCCGTCGAGGGCGCAGTACCCGTCGACGAGCGAGGCACGCCCGGCGCGCAGCGCCTTCACCTCGGTCCCGGACAGGACCATCCCCGCCTCGAACACGTCCTCGATGGCGTAGTCGTGCCGCGCCTTCTTGTTGCTCGCGATGAGCTTGCGCACAGGGACGGGACCCGACGGCTTCTTGGGGTGCTGCTTCGAGCCGTCCGGCACCATGTACATCTTGGCCATGACCGTCACACCTCCAGGTCGTCGTCGGATCGTCTCAGCCGTCGTGGCTGCGACGGCTGTTGCGGCCGCTACGGCCACGGACGGTGCAAGCCTAGATCACGGCGCCTCGGTGCACGACCCAATTTGCTCAGGGCGCAGAGCTCCGAGCGTCAGAGCATCGTCATCGGGTTGACGGTCCCACCGTTGACGTAGACCTCGAAGTGGAGGTGGCACGCGGTGCCGATCCCGGTGTTCCCGGAGTACCCGACGACCTGGCCCTTGGCCACGTTCTGGCCGCCGGAGACGGCGAAGCTCGTGAGGTGGTTGTAGCTCGTCATGAGGTTGGAGCCGTTCACGGTGCCGTGGTTGACCAGCACCTGGTTGCCGTAGCCGGAACGCATCTTGGTCCACTGCACCGACCCGGCCGCGGCCGCGTAGATCGGTGTCCCGCAGTACGCACGGAAGTCGGTCCCGGCGTGGAGGCGGTTGTACTGCAGCACAGGGTGGAAGCGGTAGCCGTAGCTCGACGTGACGTGCGGGACCGCCGTCGGGTAGGAGAGGAACTTGCCCCCGCCTCCCCCGCCGGGCGCGGGTGCGGCAGGCGCTGGGGCGGGTGCTGCCGGTGCGGGGGCCGCGCCCTGGTTCGCGGCCGCGGCGTCAGCGGCAGCCTGACGCTGGCGCGCCTGCTCTGCGGCGACGGCCGCGCGCTCGGCCTCCTGGAGACCGATGATGTTCTGGATGTCGGACGTGAGCAGTGCGCTCTCGGCTGCGAGGGCGTCGGCGCGTGCCTGCTCGGCGAGCTTGCGGTCCTCGATGGTCTGCTTCTTCGCGGCCTGGTCGACGATGAGCCGCTCGACCTCGGCCTTCGCGTCCGCGGCCGCGACCGCGGCGGCGTCGGCCTCGACGACCTTCGCGTCGGCCTGCGTCTTGAGGTCGGCGATGGCGACCTTGACGGCCGCGAGGCGGACCTCGCTGTTCTTCGTGACCGCCTCGGTCTGTCGGAGGTCGTCGAGGGACGAGCTCTGCGTCCGCATGGCGGTGGTCGCCATGTTGTACTCGCTGACGAACTCGTCGGTCGACTGTGCGCCGACGATGAACTCGAGCCCGGAGAGCCCCATGTCGCCGCGGGCAGCCTGTCGGGCCATCTCGGCGACACCGTTGCGTGCGTCGGTCGCTGCGGTGGCGTTCGTCGCGATCTCCGCGGTGAGCGTGACCTCCTCGTCCTCCGCGTCGGTGAGGCGCACGGCCAGAGCGTCGGCCTCACGCTGAGCCGTCTCGAGCGTCGCGTTCGCCTGGAGCAGCGTCGCCTCGGCGACGGGGAGCTGGCCCTCGATCGTCTGGAGGTCGATGTAGGCCTGGGCGAGCTGGGCGTCGGTCTCGGAGAGGTCGGCAGCAGTCTGGTCGAGCGCCGCCTGGTTGGTGGCCGCCTTGTTCTGCGCGGCCGCGAGGCGGTCGTCGAGGTCGTCGGCGATCGCGGGCAGGACGCTCAGGGTCCCGAAGAGGCCGAGCGCGAGCACCGCGGCAAGTGCCGAGCGAAGTCGAGTCATGTCACACCTTCGTGTAGCGGCTCAGGGTGACGATCGAGGAGATCGCCGCCAGCAGGAACGCGACGCCGATGAGGACGGGGGCGATGACCCACACGTCCGTCGTGGTCACGTACGGGATCCACTGGACGGACTGGCCCAGCCAGTCCTCGATGAGGAATCTCACGGCGACCCAGAGGCCGACGACGGCCATGAGTGCCCCCACCGTAGCCGCGATGGCGCCCTCCAGCATGAAAGGGAGCTGGATGAAGAATGTCGACGCTCCGACGAGGCGCATGATGCCGGTCTCGCGCTTGCGGCTCAGGGCGGACAGCCGGATGGTCGTCGTGATGAGGAGCACCGCGGCGAGGAGCATGACGCCTGCGAGGCCGGCAGAGAGCAGGGTCATGCGGTTGAGGACGAGGAACAGCGGTTCGAAGATCTGCCGCTGGTCACGCACCTCCTCGACCCCGGGACGGCCCGAGAGCACGTCGTTGATGACCTGGTACTGCTCCGGGTCGGTGAGCTTGATGCGGAACGACGCGTTCATGTCGTCCTCGGTGACGCTGTTGAACCACCAGCGGTCGTTGAACTGCTCCGAGAACGTCACCCAGGCGTCCGCCTTGCTCTCGAAGGTCGTCGACTGGATCTCGCCGGCGACGTCCGGGGACTCGAGGAGATCCTCGACCGCGTCGATCTGCTCGGTGGTCGCCTCTCCCCCGGCGCACGTGGGCACGGTCGAGCCCTGGGGGCAGAGGTAGACGCTGATCTCGACCTTGTCGTACCACTCCCCCTTGAACTTGGAGATCTGCATCTGGGTGAGGACGGCCGCACCGACGAACGTCAGCGACACGAAGGTCACGAGGATGACCGAGATCGTCATCGACAGGTTGCGTCGAAGACCGATCCCGATCTCGGAGAGGATGAACTGGAAACGCAAGTGATTGTCCCCTTAGCGGGCTGAGCCGTAGACGCCACGGGACTGGTCACGGACCAGCTCACCGGTGGACAGTTCGATGACGCGCTTGCGCATCTGGTCGACGATCTCGTCGTCATGGGTCGCCATGACGACGGTGGTTCCGGTGCGGTTGATGCGGTCGAGCAGGCGCATGATGCCGAGCGACGTGGTCGGGTCGAGGTTTCCGGTCGGCTCGTCGCACAGGAGGATCGACGGCCTGTTGACGAACGCGCGAGCGATGGCGACGCGCTGCTGCTCTCCACCGGAGAGCTCGTGGGGGCGACGCTTCTCCTTGCCGGCGAGGCCGACCATCTCGAGCGTCTCGGGGACGGTCGTCATGATGTGGTGGCGCGGCTTGCCGATGACCTGGAGCGCGAACGCGACGTTCTCGTAGACGGTCTTGTTCGGCAGGAGGCGGAAGTCCTGGAACACTGCGCCGATCTGGCGGCGCATGCTCGGCACCTTCCAGTTCGAGAGGCTCTGGAGGTCGCGGCCGGCGATGAAGACGTTGCCGGACGTGGCGCGCTCCTCACGCAGGACGAGGCGCAGGAATGTCGACTTCCCGGATCCTGACGCCCCGACGAGGAACACGAACTCGCCGCGCTCGACCTCCAGGGAGACGTCGTCGAGGGCAGGCCTCGCGCCGCGCGCGTAGACCTTGGTGACGTTCTCGAATCGGATCACAGCAGTCGACCGGTTCCTGTCTCGGGGTTGCGGCAGACGCCGCTGATCGGTTCGAGGGTAGGCACGGGGCACGACGATCGACCTGCAGACACGCCGCCGTGTCCGGGACGCACAGGTTTGGGCGGTACGGCGGCCTGGACCTGCGTGAACGGTGCCAGCGCCTGGGTCAGGAGGTCGGCTTGGACCGGCGCCAGCGGATGCCGGCCTCGATGAAGTCGTCGATCTCGCCGTCGAACACGGCGCTGGTGTTGCCGACCTCGTGCTCGGTGCGCAGGTCCTTGACCATCTGGTACGGCTGGAGGACGTAGGAGCGCATCTGGTCGCCCCAGCTCGCCTTGACGTCGCCCGCGAGCTCCTTCTTCTTGGCCTTCTCCTGTGCCTGGCGCTCGATGAGGAGGCGGGAGGCGAGGACGCGCATGGCCGCGGCGCGGTTCTGGATCTGGGACTTCTCGTTCTGCATGGACACGACGATCCCGGTGGGGATGTGCGTGAGGCGCACGGCGGAGTCGGTCGTGTTGACGGACTGACCACCGGGGCCGGACGAGCGGAAGACGTCGACGCGGATCTCGTTCTCGTCGATGTCGATGTGGTCGGTCTGCTCGATGAGCGGGATGACCTCGACGGCGGCGAACGACGTCTGGCGGCGTCCCTGGTTGTCGAACGGCGAGATGCGCACGAGGCGGTGCGTGCCGGCCTCGACGGAGAGGTTGCCGAACGCGTACGGCGCCTTGATCTCGAAGGTGGCGGACTTGAGCCCGGCCTCTTCGGCGTAGGACGTGTCGAGCACGGACGTCGGGTAGCCGTGGCGCTCGGCCCAGCGCAGGTACATGCGCATGAGCATCTCGGCGAAGTCGGCGGCATCGATGCCGCCCGCGCCGGCGCGGATGGTGACGACGGCCTCGCGGGCGTCGTACTCCCCCGAGAGGAGGGTCTTGACCTCGAGCTCGCCCAGGTCCTTGCGGATGCCCGCGAGCTCGGCCTCCGCCTCGGCGACAGTGTCGGCGTCGTCGGCGCCGTCACCCTCGGTCGCCATCTCGACGAGCGTCTCGAGATCGTCGATCCGCGACTCCATGCTCGTGATGCGGTTGAGGTCCGACTGCGCCTGCGACAGCGCGGTGGTCACCTTCTGGGCCGCATCAGTGTCGTCCCAGAGGTCCGGCGCGGACGCCTGGTCGGAGAGCTCAGCGATGCGGATCTTCAGCGCCTCCGGGTCCGTCACGGCGCTGATGGTCGCCAAGGTGCTGCGCAGAGCGCTGATCTGGGTTGCGAAGTCGGTGGTAGCCACGATCCTCAAGGTTACGCGACTGTGTGCGCGGGTGCTGTCAGCTGAAGAACTCGAGGACCGCGTCGAAGATGTTGCCGAAGAAGTCGAAGACGCCGCGTCGGCGGCGCTGGCGCCTGGGTCGGTGGAACGGGATGCGCATGGCGACAGAGTAGGAGATCGGGCGCGGAACCCGCGATGGGGAGAGGTCACCGCCTGCACGATGTCCGCGACGACGGCGGTCCGGACGTCGTCGCTGCACACGGAGGTGCCGACGTCACCCGGTCACCAGGACGTCACGCCATGTTCAGTCGACGTTGCGGGTGAAGCCACACGGCTTCTCTAGCGTCGGTGCGTCGGCGCCCACCCCCTGCGCTCAGACTCCCACCCCCTCGGAGGTCTACCAGCCATGCCCTCACGACGCACCGCGTCATCCACCTCTCGACGGACCGGGCGACACCGTCGTCGCGGCACCGCCGCTCTCGCTGCTCTGGCCGTCGCGGTCACCGGCCTCGCGACGGCTCCCGTCGCCCACGCCGAGGTGACCTCGACGATCTCGCCGTTCGACGCCGTGGACCAGCTCATCGGCACCGGGTACGACCGGGCCAACAACGGTCGTGGCAACGACCACTACGGCAACACCTTCCCGGGCGCCACGGTGCCCTTCGGCATGGTGCAGTCGAGCCCGACCACGTACAACAGCGTCCTCGACGAGCAGTTCGGCGGCTACGAGCACTCGGCCGACCAGCTGCGCGGCTTCGGCATGACTCGACTGTCGGGCACCGGGTGCCGGCCCCGCTACTCGGGCAACGACTTCCCGGTCCTGCCCGTCACGGAGGCTCTCGTCGACGGTGCGCTTCCGTCGAACCCGAGCGCCGCCATCGGTGACTACTTCCTCGACTTCTCCCACGACGACGAGGTGACCGAGCCCGGCTACTACTCGGTCGCGCTCGACTCCGGCGTGGACGTCGAGCTCACCTCGAGCACGCGGGCGGCGGTGAGCCGCTACTCCTTCGACGACGGGTCGCCCGCGACCCTCGTGTTCGACGCGGCCGGCTCCAACAACGACGTCTCGGCGTCGCAGATCGAGGTCGACCCCGCCACCGGCGTCGTCACGGGGACGGTGACGAGCAAGATCGTCTGCGCCTCGGGTCCCACCTACACGGCGCACTTCTCCGCGACGTTCGACCAGCCGGTCGAGTCGTACGGCACCTGGGACGGCGACAGCGTGGACGCCGACAGCACCACAGCCTCAGCCACGACCCAGAAGCACGGCTCGGGCGCCTGGGTGACCTTCGCGGACGGCGCCGACGTCACCGTCAGTGCCGGGCTGAGCTACGTGTCGGTCGACGGCGCCCAGGCGAACGCCGAGGCCGAGATCGCCGGAGCAGCGTTCGACGACGTGCGCGCCGCCGCCCGTGCCTCCTGGGAGGAGGCTCTCGGCACCGTCGACGCCACCGGAGGCACCGAGCGTGACCGCGTCACTCTCTACACCGCGCTCTACCACGCGCTCGGCCACCCGAACGTGTTCCAGGACGCGGACGGTCGCTACACCGGCTACGACGGCGAGGTCCGCACCGTCCGCGACGGCCACGACTTCTACGTCAACCTCTCCGGGTGGGACACCTACCGCGGGCAGGCACAGCTCGTCGCCCTGCTCTTCCCCGACGTCGCGTCCGACATCAACCAGTCGATCCTCGACATGGTCGACCAGTCCGGCGGATGGTCGAGCTGGCCGTCGTACAACCAGATCCAGACGAAGATGAGCGGCGACTCCCTCCAGATCATCGTGGCGGCCGCCGACGCCTTCGGCGCGACCGACTACGACCGCGAGGGCGCGCTGCGCTCGATGGTCGAGTCCCAGTCGCTCCCCGCGACGGGCTCGCTGCGCTCGGACGCCTTCCAGTACTCGGCCCTCGGGTTCGTCGACGGTGACAAGCGTGCCGTCGCCGTCACCCGGAACCTCGAGTATGTCGCCGACGACTTCGCCATCGCGCAGCTCGCCGGTCGTCTCGGCGACACCGCTGCCTACGACCTCTTCAGCCAGCGGTCGCAGAACTGGCTCAACAGCTTCAACTTCACGACCGGTCACCTCGACGCCCGCAACCGCAACGGCTTCATGAACGTCCCGCTGAACACGCAGGGCGACTACTTCGAGCAGTCGACCGGCAAGCAGTACGGCTTCAACGTCTCGCACAACATGGCCGGCCTCGTCGAGGCGCGCGGTGGTGTCGAGGAGGCGACCGCAGACCTCGACGCGCTCCTCGCCGACCTCGACGGTGGCGCCTTCAGCGACACCGCGTACCTCGCGAACCAGCCGAGCTTCGGCCTGCCCTGGGTCTACAACTGGCTCCAGGCGCCGCACCGCACCACGGACACGCTCTACCGGGCGGCCGAGGAGCTCTTCACCACGGCACCGACCGGGCTCGCCGGCAACGACGACCTCGGGTCGCTCAGCGCCTGGTACGTCTGGGCGAACCTCGGCATCATGCCGGGCATCTGGGGGACGTCCGACCTCCTCGTCTCGGCTCCGATGTTCGAGCACGTGACGATCGCGAGCGTCGGCTCCGACCGCGTCATCGAGATCGACGCACCCGGAGCAGGCGACACGGCGCGCTACACGACCGCGCTCGCTGTCGACGGCACGCCGCAGACGGCGTCGTGGCTGCCGGGGACGTTCGCCCGGGACGGCGGCTCGCTCGCCTTCACGATGGCGAGCACGCCCGGCACCTGGGGCACGGCACCGGGCGACGTCCCGCCGTCGTACCAGGATGGCACGGACGCCCGGAACGCCTACGGCGTGACGGACGACGGCGCCGTGAGCATGGGCTCGCTCGACGTCGGCGGCGTGACGCCTGCTGCCTCGAGGTCCTGACGCGACAGCGTCACGCCCGGCGGCGACGTGCCGCTCGGCAGCACCGGTGTGACGTTCACGTGGCCGCAGACCGCGCCGGGTGTGGCCGACCACTGGATCCCCCACGGTCAGGTGGTCGACCTCGGCGGCCAGACCGCGTCGGGCATCTCGTTCCTCGGCCTCGCGACGAACGGTCCGTCCCGCGGGACGGCCGTGGTGTCCTACACCGACGGGTCGACGAAGGACGTCGACGTGCGGTTCAGCGACTGGGTGCCGGGCAGCCTCGAGCCGGGCAACGTCCGGCTCGTCGAGCTGACGAAGCGGAACACCGCCGCGGGCGGGTCCGACACGGCGAAGCCGGTCGTCTTCGCGACCGCCGTGGTCCCGCTCGACCCGGCCAAGCCGGTCGCGTCGGTCCGTCTGCCCGAGCAGACGACCCGGGGCATCATGCACGTCTTCGACGTGGCGCTGCGCCCCGTGGTCGCCCCCGGTCCCGGCGACCCCGACGAGCCGGTGCTCCCGACGCGCCCTGCGCCGCAGGAGCCGACCGCACCGGAGGTGCCCGAGACCAGCCCGGTCGACGGCACGGTGCTGCTCGACTCGACCTCCACCTGGAGCTACGTCGACGACGGCACCGACCCCGGGGCGAGCCTCCCCACGAAGACCGACTGGACGCTGCCCGGCGTCGACGTCTCGGCCTGGAAGACCGGCACCGGCGGCTTCGGTGCCAAGAACGGTGTCATCGGTGATCTCGGCGGCGGGTTCACGCCGACGACGCTCCTCCAGCAGAAGAAGGACGGTGGCGTCTCCGGCGACAACGTCGAGACGTACTTCTTCCGCACGACGTTCTCCCTGGCCGAGGAGGACCTCGCCGAGATCGCCCAGCTCACCGGCGCGATCGCGTACGACGACGCCGCGCGCGTCTACGTCAACGGCACCCTCGTGGGCGGTTTCGCCGACGAGCGCATCGACGAGATCCCGGTGGGGAACCTCGGCTACGCGGGTGGCAACGGATCGGCCCCGATCACGGGCGGGTTCACCGTCCCGGCCGACGTGCTCGTCGCCGGGGAGAACGTCGTCGCCGTGCAGGTGCACAACACCAACGCGGGCAGCTCGGACGTGTACCTCGGGGTGCCGTCGTTGACGGTCCTCGCGTCGGGGAGCGCCGCGACGTACTCGGACGTCTCGCTGCATGTCGGTGCGGACGAGACGCAGCGCAACCTCGCGTTCTACTCCGACCGTGAGATTGCGGCGACGGTCCAGGTCGCCCCCGTGTCCGCACGGACCGGGGCAGACTTCCCCGTGGCGTCGGCGACGGTCGTCGCCGCCACGTCGGAGCCCACGCAGGACGGGCGGTTCTCGAACAAGGCGGTCATCGACGGTCTCGCTGAGAACACGTCCTACCTGTACCGGGTGGGGAACGACGAGTCGGGCTGGTCGCGGTCGTACGAGCTGTGGACAGGGGTCTTCGACGAGACGCACAGCTTCGTGTTCACCGGCGACCCGCAGATCGGGGCGTCGGGCAACGCGCAGCGCGACCGTGAGTCGTGGACCGCGGTGGCCGACCAGGTGGCCGCGCTCGAGCCCGACGCGTCGATGTGGCTCAACGCCGGAGACCAGGTGGAGACGCACCGGAGCGAGTTCGAGTACGACTCGCTCTTCACGCCGGCCGTCATGCAGGAGCTCCCGTTCGTCTCGACCATCGGCAACCACGACAACCAGGGCCGGGCGTACATGACGCACTTCAACCGGCCCAACGTCTCCGCGGACCACGGGTACGAGTCGAACCCGGACCGTGCGGGTGGTGACTACTGGTTCGAGTACAACGGGGTCCTGTACCTCAACATCAACTCGAACGCCCACGAGCTGGGCGACGAGGACCACATCGAGTTCATGCGGGAGGTCATCGAGGAGCGGGGTGACGACGCGAGCTGGATCGTCGCGGTGTGGCACCACTCCATCTACTCGGCGGCGTTCCACTCGCTGGAGCAGGACGTCGTCGAGCGCCGAGCGGCACTGGCTCCGGCGATGAGCGAGCTCGGCGTGGACCTGGTGCTCGCGGGTCACGACCACATCTACACGCGCAGCTATCTCATGGACGGCACCACGTCCATGGGTGACAAGCCCGCCCAGGAGGAGTCGGGCGCGGTGCTCCGCGCCGAGGAGGGCCAGGTCCTCTACATCACGGGCAACTCGTCGAGCGGCAGCAAGTACTACGACCTCGACGACCGGTCGCCCGACGCGGCGATCAAGATCCAGGCGAAGCAGCCGCAGTACACGGACGTGGACGTGTCGCCGACGGCGATCACGCTGACGACCACGCAGGTGTTCGACGGGACGCTCATCGACCAGGTGACGCTCACCCGTGCGGGTGTCGACTCCACGGCGCCGGTGCTCGGTGGCGTGCCGGAGGCGGGCGAGGTGCCGCAGGGGCAGCCGTTCGAGCCGATGGCGGGCGTGACGGCCACGGACGACGTGGACGGTGACGTCACGGCGTCGGTGACCGTCGAGGGCACGGTCGACACGACGACGCCCGGCGACTCGGTGCTCGTGTACCGGGTGTCGGACGCCGCGGGCAACGAGACCACGGTGGAGCGCACGGTGACGGTCGTCGCGGTCGCTCCGACGTTCGGCGGGGTGCAGCCCACGCGGGACGTCGTGGTCGGCACTGTGGTGGACCCGCTCGCGGGTGTCACGGCGTTCGACGCCAACGGTCTCGACATCACCGACCGGGTCACGGTCCAGGTGGGGGCGGCTGACGTGGGTTCGGCCGACGTGGCTGCGGCCGCGGTCGTGGACACCCGGACCGCTGGCGTCTACACGCTCGTGTACGCGGTGACCGACGACTACGGGACGGTCGGATCCGCTGAGACGGTCCTCACCGTGCGTAACGCGGACGACCCGGTGGAGCCGACGCCAGGCGCGTCACAGGACCCGGGTGACGGTTCGGCACAGGCCGGTTCGGGCGCATCGGGTGGCTCGACGGGCGGTGGCGGGTTCCTCGCCACGACCGGCGCGACCATCTGGGGCACGGTGCTCGTGAGCCTCCTGCTCCTCGGAGCGGGCACGGCGCTCGTGATCCGTCGGAGGTCGACCGACGCCTGACGGCTGGGCGTCTGACCTGTGCAGGTCTGACCCTGCACAGCGCGACGGGCCCGGGACGAGCGATCATGTCGCTCGTTCCGGGCCCGTCGTCGTGCTGGCCGTTCGCGGTGCAGGTTGTTCGCGGCGGAGCAGGCCGCCCACCCATGTGGGACCTACGCGGGAACAGCGGCGAGCAGAGCCTTCGCGAGGGCCGCGGAGGACGCCGGGTTCTGACCGGTGTAGAGGGTGCGGTCGGTGACGGTGTGCTCAGAGAACGGGTCGGCTTCGACGAAGTCGGCACCGAGCTCGACGAGGCGGGACTGGACGAGCCACGTCGCCTTGTCGGCAAGGCCGCCGATGCGCTCCTCGGCGTCGGTGAAGCCGGTCATGCGGTACCCGGCGAACGGCCAGGAGCCGTCGTCGCGCTTCGCGGCGAGGAGTGCGGCGGGTGCGTGGCAGAGGACGCCGAGCGGGACGCCGGCGTCGAGCGCCTGGGTGAGGAGGCGGCCGGAGGTCGCGTCGACGGCGAGGTCCTCCATGGGGCCGTGGCCGCCGGGGTAGATGATCGCGTCGTAGTCCGTGACCGTGATGTCGTCGAGGCTCTTCGGGTGTGCGAGCGGCTCGGCGATGGACTCGAGGTAGTCGGTGATCTCCGCGGCGCGGTCCTCTCCCCCGGCACTGTCGGGCGTGAGGCTGCCGGCGTCGACGGTGGGTGCCACACCGCCGGGGGTGGCGAGGGTGATGTCCCAGCCTGCCTCGCTGAACAGGCGGTGGGGCTCGGCCAGCTCCTCGGCCCAGTAGCCGGTCGGGTGCTTCGAGCCGTCGGCCAGCGTCCAGTGGTCCGCGGCGCTGACGACGAACAGAACCTTGCTCATGAGTGAACCTCCGAGAGGGGTGATCGGCGAGGTCTTCGCCGACTGTCCATCTGAACAGAGGTGTGGCCGTGTGGCATCTCAGACGCACGACGAGGTCCGTCGATCTGTGCCTCCGTCTGGCCCCACCCGCCCAGCGGAAGTCCGGCTCCGATAGGATGCCCGCCAGCCTGCTGCGCGCCTGACGCAGGGTTCGAGTCCGGAGGGTCATCGTGACGGAGTGGATCATCCGCCCATTC
Source organism: Sanguibacter sp. 25GB23B1 (assembly GCF_040012415.1). NCBI lineage: Bacteria > Bacillati > Actinomycetota > Actinomycetes > Micrococcales > Sanguibacteraceae > Sanguibacter > Sanguibacter sp. 25GB23B1. Next base: position 65,066 of record NZ_JBDYKL010000018.1, on the reverse strand, counting down.
GTACCCTCGGACCGAGAACGTCTGAACGCGCTGTTCGTCCGGGCAGGAGCCGGCTCGCCCTCGAGCGAGCTGTGGGGGCACGCCGAGTCAGAGCGGGCGGTCTACCTGGACCCCTACGTCGAGCTCGAGCCCGACTCTCTGTTCCTCGCCGAGGTGGACGGCGAGCTTGTCGGCTACCTCACCGGGTGTCGCGACAGCTCACGGTTGCCCGGTGAGGACGAGCGGATCACCCGGGTCATCAAGCAGTACCGGTTGATGACCCGACCCCGCACCATCGGGTTCTTCCTGCGCGCAACAGCCGACATGGTGTGGGCAAAGGTGCGACAGGAGGAGACGGTCTCCGGTGAGTTCTCGGATCCGCGGTGGCCTGCGCACCTGCACATCAACGTCGCACCAGAAGCCCGTGGAAGTGGAGTCGCCGGTGCCTTGATGCAGCGATGGATCGACCGGCTCACGGACAGTGGATCACCGGGCTGCTACCTGCAGACCCTGGTGGAGAACACGCGCGCCGTGCGTTACTTCGAGCGCATGGGCTTCAGCGCGCACGGCTCGACGCCCCTCGTCCCGGGCATCAGGCACCAGCACCGTCGTCTGCACCAGCTCACGATGGTGCGACCGCCCGCCGAGCTTGAGGCCGCGGGCCCAGCAGCCGAGGTCCGTTGAGGATGCACCAGGAGCGTCGCGTCCCTGCTCACGGCTCCCACGCCCGCGCCGTCGACTCCACGGTGAGCACCACCCCGTCGGAGAAGAGGCTCGTCACCGGGCTGATGAGGGTCGGTCGAGCGCGTGAGGCGAGAACGACACGGGCGGTGCGTCCGTCCGGAGTCGTCGCTGACACGATGGTCACCGACTCGAGCCCAATCGTCGCTCCCGGGTTGGCCGCCAGGTACTCCGCGACCGCTGCGCGGACGCCCTCGTCGGTGAGCGGGGCCTCCGCCGCCTCGCTCGGCGGGACGCCGGTGCCGTAGATCGATCCCTCGTCGATCGAGTCCGCTGCCTCGAGAGCGAGGTTGTCGGCGAGGTTCGCCAGGCGCTTGCGCTCCAGCTGGATGCCGGTCAGCGAGACGATGACCGTGACGAGCAGCAGGAGCACCACCGTGAAACCGAGCGCGAGGACCATGATCTGACCGTCGTCCGACCCGGCCTCCGGCCTGCGCCACCGACGAGCAACACCGTCCGGAGCCGTCACTCCCCCGCCTCCTTGTACTCGTCGACCGGCGTCACGGCCCGCGCAGACACCGGGATCGACAGCGGCAGCCACGAGTCCTGGCCGCCACCGAGGCCCGGCAGCGTGACGTCTACCCGCACGGTCGTGATGACGTCCGAGCCGGGCGCGAGGCACACGACGGTCGAGCACGAGACGCTCAGCGCGGCACCCGGATCGATCGACGAGAATCCCTGGTCCGTCAGCGCCAGCCCCACCGCCGCCTCGGCTCGCCGGGCACCGTCGGCGTAGGTCTGGGCGAGCGAGAGGGCTCGCCCTGCCTCCTTGGCGGCGCTCTCGCTCGCGAAGGTCGCCGCCTGGACGCGTCCGAGCGTCACCACGAGGTAGAGCGTGGGGATGAGAAGGATGACGGCGGCGCCGAGGAACTCCACGAGCGCGCTCCCCGAGTCGGAGCCCCCGACACCACCGCTTGCGAAGCGAGAACGTACAGCCCGCACCGTGCGCCGGAACGCCAGCCGCAGCACGGTCACGGCAGCTCCTCGACGAGCGCGTGACCGTCGACGGTGAGCACGCCGGACGGCCCCCAGAAGCCGATGACCGGCAGGGGTGCGCGCACGGTCACGCGGACGGTCCGGACGTCGGCGGTGACCTCGTAGGTCGCCGACACGTCACGGGTGTAGCGCTCCCCCAGCGCCGCGCCGGCGAGGGCGACCGTACGCGCCTCGCCGTCGGCGAGGCCGCGGTCGGCACGTCCCCCGAGCCGAGCGCCTTCGGCGGCGGAGTCAATGAGGGTGGAGCGCACGTGCAGGACGATCGCCACCTGGATCACCCCGAGGAACATCGCCGCCACGAGGACGGAGACGAGCACGAAGTCCACGACGGCTGAGCCCTCGTCACCTCGCCCCCGCCAGGCGGACGACCGAGCGCTCGGGGTCCGGCTCAGGGGCCCGTGACGCTGTTGAGCGCGTTCGTGAACATCGTCGTCAGGGCCGGTCCGGCCACTGCCCAGATCGCCACGACGAGACCGGCGGTCATGAGCGTGACGAGGACCCAGCCCGGCACGTCGCCCCGGTCCGACGGGCCCGACACTGCGACGTGACGGCGCCAGCGTGGAGCGACGTCGACCCGTCCGAGGGCCGCTCGTACTCGGTGCCCGGCGTTCCGGATCGTCGTGGCGCGCCTGGTCATGGTCGTCGTGACGGTCATGGTGGTCCTCTCGGTGGTGCTGTCGGTCGTGTGCAAGGAAACGGGTATGGGTCGGGCGGGTACGGGTCGGGAATGGGTGCAGGAGGTCACGGGCTCAGAGCCCGATCTGGAGCGTGACGAGGCTCGGAAAGACAGCAAAAACCACTGTCACGGGAAGGATGAGGAAGACGACGGGGATGAGCATGAGGACTTCCTTCTTGCCCCCGAGCTCCATGAGCGCGCGCCGACCGGAGTCGCGGACGTCCTGGGCCTGTGCCCGGAGCACGTCGGCGAGCGGCGTCCCCCGCTCGACGGCGACGCTCACGCCCTCGGCGAACCGCGTGAGGCTGGCGATCCCGGTGCGGTCCGCGAGGTTCTCGAGCGCGCGCGTCAGCGGGATGCCCGAGCGCACGTCGGCGAGCGTCCGCCGCAGCTCGGCCGTCAGCTCGCCCTGCGCGGAGCGCGCGATGCGCTCCAGCGCTCCCACCGGTCCCTCGCCCGCTCCGACGGAGAGCGCGAGGAGCTCGGCGATCGTCGGGAACTCCAGGAGCATGCGCTCTTCACGGAGCCTGACCTGCCGGCCGAGCCGGTAGTCGCACGCGATGACGGCGGTCGTCGCCAGGACGAGGACGAGCACCGTCAGCACGAGCAGGGACGACCCGCGGGTCGCCGCAAGGAACACGGCGCACCCGAGGCCGACGGCGAGGCCTCCCGCCCCCCAGGCGACCTGGGAGATGCGGAACTGCTCGGCCGACTCGGCACGCCCGGCGCGGACGAGCCTGCGCTGCAGCTCGGCTGTGGGCGAGCCGATCCGCTCGACGAGCCGGGAGGCATCGGCCAACCACGGAGCGACGATGCTCTCGAGCGCCCCGAACGGTGAGGACACGGGTGTCGCCCCGAGCAGCCCGGAGGTCGCGTCCGGGACCGCGAGGTACGGGGCCAGCCGCTCGTCGAGCGTGATGGGTCGGGCACGCACGGCGCGCACGATGATGAGGACACCCACCCCGAAGAGCGCGCCGACCACGACGCCGATCACCGGAGCACCCGCGCGTCCTGCGGCAGGCGACCGATGCGGAGCATGAGCTGGTACGCGACGAGCGAGCACGCCGCCCCGAGGCCGAGGACGAGCGCGCCCATCGGGGTGTTGTACGCGGCTGCCGCCTCGGGCCTCGTCGCGAGGAGGGCGAGGACCACCCACGGGCCGGCGGCGGCGATGCGGGCGCCGGCGACCGTCCAGCTCTGCCGGGCCTCCAGCTCGCCGCGCGTGCGGAGGTCCTCGCGCAGGAAGGTCGAGAGCGTGCGCAGGAGCCGACCGAGGTCGGTACCGCCGACGTCGCGCGTGATCCGCAGCGCCTCGATGACTCGGTCCGCGACGGGGTCGGCGAGGCGCGCCTTGAGGGCGACGAGCGACTCCTCGAAGCGGCCCGACGACCGGTAGTCCTGGGCGAAGGCGCGGAACGGCTCGCGCAGCTCGACCGGTCCACGCTCACCGACCTGCGCGACGGCCTCGGGCAGGGACAGCCCGGCTCGGACGCCGGACGTGAGGTGGTCGACGACCTCGGGCCACACCTCGCGAAGCTGCGCGCGGTGGTGCGCCGCGCGGGAGCGGACGAGCGCCCACGGGCCGGCGCCCGCGATCACGGCGAAGGCGAGCGCGATCGGCAAGGACTGCGTGAGGACGAAGCCCAGCAGGAGCACGACCGAGCCGAGCAGGACGCTCGCGCCGACGAAGCCGACGGGCGTCACCGAGCTCGCACCGGCGTGGACGAGGGCGTCCTGGAGGCCGAGGCTCCACCGTGCACGGGTCGGGCGCGGCCCCTGCACGGGCGTCCAGCAGGACAACCAGATGCTCAGCAGACCGGCCGCGAGCAGCAACCCACAGATCACTCCCATCCCGTCGCCCCCGTCATGCCGTCGGCCGGAGCATGGCGGCGAGATCGATGCCCGCGCGCTCGAAACGGTCTGGGTGCGGAGGGAAGCCGTCGCCGCGGCGCAGCTCGCGGCCGGTCCAGCCGTAGAGCTCGGCCGTCTCGACGATCCCGGCCTCGACCCTGCCTGTCACGCCGACGATCTCGCGCACGCGCCGCGCCCCGGACGCCTCCATGCCGAGGTGCACGACGATGTCGATCGCGGACGCCACCGTCGGGGTGACGAACTGGCTCGACACGTTCTCGCCCGCGAGGAGCGGGAGCGTGCAGATCTTCGAGACGGCGTCGCGCGCGGAGTTGGCGTGGATGCTGGCCATCCCCGGGACGCCGGAGTTGAGCGCGATGAGCAGGTCGAGGCTCTCGGCCTCGCGCACCTCGCCGACGACGATGCGGTCGGGGCGCATGCGCAGCGCCTCCTTGACGAGCCGTCGCAGCGGGATCTCGCCGGTGCCCTCGAGGCTCGGCTGCCGGCACTGGAGGGCGACGACGTCGCGGTTGGCGAGGTTGAGCTCGAAGACCTCCTCGGCGGTGATGATGCGCTGCAGCGGCGGGATCGATCCGGCGAGCGCGTTGAGCATCGTCGTCTTCCCGGCCTGGGTGGCACCGGACACGAGGACGTTCAGGCCGGCGCGCACGCACGCGTCGAGGAGTCCGGCGGCGTGGGCGGTGAGCGACCCGGACAGCACGAGATCGCCGAGGTTGGACGCGCGCATGACGAACTTGCGGATGTTCACCGCCATGTGGCGGCGCGTGACGTCGGGGATGACGACGTGCAGGCGCTCGCCCCCGGGCAGCGACGCGTCGACGAACGGGCTCGAGAGGTCGAGACGCCGCCCGGACGACTTGAGCATCTGCTCGACGAGATGGTGGACCTGCTCCTCGCTGAGGATGGTCGAGGTGAGCTCGGCGCGACCGTTGCGGGCCACGAAGACCTGGGCGGGGTTGTTGATCCAGATCTCCTCGATCGACGAGTCGTCGAGGTACTTCTGCAGCGGGCCGAGGCCGGCGACGGCGTCCATGACGCTCTTCGCGGCGCCGCGGGTGTCCACGATCGCTGGGACGGCACCGCTCATGGACCGTGCGTCGTAGTCGGCCATGACCTCGGCGACGAGGTCGCGGATCCCGTTCGCGTCACGGGACGGGTCCAGGCCACGTCGCCGGACGAGCTCTCTGACCTCGGACTCGAGGATCGCCACGCCGTCCATACCGATCCCCCTCGCATGTCATCGCGCACAGACGTTCCGCGCACGTGTCGAGCAACGTCGTCGGACAGGCCCGACGAGACGGTCCGACGATAGGGGACGAACGCCCCACACCGCTCAGGCCTGTGGATAACCGGCCGCGCGCAGAGCGGCGGCCCTCTCGGCTTCCCCGAGGTCCACCCGCAGAGGGTAGGAGGATCGCGGATCCCATGACGATGGGGAGATGTCCCCTGAGGTCATGGCTGGGTTCCGGGACCGCTGGACAGGCCGCCCGGCTCCGAACGGCTGCTGGTGCATGGGGGCCTAGCTGACGGCGTAGTAGACCTCGACGAGCCGTTCGGTGAGGTCCTCGTCATAGGTGTACATGGTCACCTGCCACTGGCCGCCCTCGACCTGCTCGGGGAGCACGGGTGCGCAGAATGTGGCGTCCTCGGACGACTCGTCGCTGACCGCGGAGTTGTCGAAACTGTCGAACGTGGTGCCATAGCGGCCGCACTTGGGGTAGACAAGGGTGCCGTCGGGGGTGACGAAGGTGACGAAGAAACCTTTGACGCGACCTTGGTAGGTGGGAGGGCCGGTGTAGGTCATGGAGGCGGGCGCCATGACGAAGACCATGCCCGGGTCGGGCTGGTACTGATCGACGTCGGGCTGGCCGTCCCACTGAGCAGCGACGTCCGGCCACGCGTCGGTGTCCGAGGTTCCCACGGTGAACGTCCAGTCCTCCAAGACCGTGAAGCTCTCACCACCCGTGTACGGGTTCTCCGGGGTACCGACGGTCACCCCCGGGACGACCTCCTCGGCGGCGTCCGAAGTTTCCTCGCCTGAGCCGTGCTCCCTCGGGCTGTCAGAGCCGGGTCCGAAGACCCCAGTGACGACCAGGACTACGCCGACCACCACGACCAGCGCGACAGCGGCGACGACCACCGCGACCCAGCGCCTACGCCGGGCATGGGCACGCGTGGCTGGTGGCGGCTGCGGCACGGCTCCGTGCTGGAGGGGCGGACTGGTGTGCGACACTCGGTGGTCCTTGCGTGGGAATGGTTGCGGGGTCGTTCAGGGCGCTGGTGCTCGCGGAGCCTTTGCGGCTACCAGCGGTCGTCATCGGGCTCGTCGGGTGTGGGGGGCGGCGGCTGTGCGGCGAGTGCGGCACGTGAGCCGGCGCGCATCGCAGCGACGCGCCCTGGTGTTGAGGGATCGTCGTCGATCCGCGGTGCGAGGTAGGTCGCGGAGGTGCGCTTGCCTTTCTTCGACGAGCCGCCTGCACCACCCGCGCCGCCACCGCCGGCCATCATGCCTGTCGCTCCCCCGGTGCCCGGCGTCCCGGCCGTCCCAGGAACGGCGCCGGGCATGCCCGCGCCGCGACCGCCAGCAGTCCCGCCCGCACCAGCACCCGGGACCACCGCGCCAGGGCGTCCGCCCGCTCCGCTGCCACCCCCGAAGAGGCCCGAGCCCGCACCACCGAAGGCACCCGACCGGGCGCCCCCGAGCAGACCGGCCGAGCCCGCACCGATCACGCCGGCACTCATCCCGCCCGACCCGAAACCGCCACTGCTGCCCGCACCGACCGATCCACCAGCACCGCCGGCGAAGCCCGACGCGCCGCCACGGTCACCCGTCCCGTACCCGCCCGCACCGTTCACGTACCCGCCCGTCGCACCGTCCACCGACGTTGAGCCACCCGCCGTGCCCGAGCCGTATCCGGGTGCGCCTGAGCTGAGACCGCTGCCCGGCCCGCCAGTGCTGCCGGTCCCCGCGCCGCCGTGGCCCGCACCGTCGGACCCTCCGCCTCCGGTAGGACTGCCGGGCCACCCTCCGCCGACGAGGCTGCCGTTCCCGCCCGTCCCGACGCCTCCTGGGCTGTAGGGGGTGGTGGCGTAGCTGCCTGAGGGACCCCCCGGGCCCGAGCCGCCTGAGGACGAGCCCCAGGAAGGGTCCTCGTGCGGGCCGGGGACCGGGACGGGCTCGGGCAGGAGCGCCTGAGGATCGACGCGGTTCTCCTGGGCGGTGGCGTTGATCGCCTGAGCGTCGAGCGTGAGCACTGCGGCGGTCGCGTTGAGCACCTGGAGCTTCTCGAGCGCCTCGGCGTCCCGCATCTCGGTCACCGGCACCACAGCGTCGATCATCGGCTGGAAGACGTCGGCCGTGTCGAACAAGCCAGCGACGCTGTCGGCATCCGTCCGCCCCCCGACGACGAGCGTCTCAGCCTTCTCCGCGACGGCCTTCAGAGCGCCGACGTTCTCGCTGTGCTTGAGCACCTTGAGACCTAGCGCGTTGAAGGTCTCGGCGGAGTTCTCCGCAGAGACCCCCGTCCAGCCCACATCGATGGCGATGGTCTTGAGGGTCTCCCCGGCAGACTCCAAAGCCAGGACTGCGCGAGCGAGCTTCATCGAGTCTGGGACTGCTTCGTCGATGGACGCCTGCAGCCTCACCCGGTTGAGGGTGGCCTGATTCGGGCCTGAGTGTGCCATGGATGCTCCAGTCGGTGCGGGGTGGTGCCGGTGGTGAGGTGGGTCTAGCTGAGGGCGTAGTAGACCTCGACGAGGCGTTCGGTGAGGTCCTCGTCATAGGTGTACATGGTCACCTGCCACTGACCGCCCTCGACCTGCTCGGGGAGCACCTCGGCGCAGATAGCTCCTTCGTCCGATGGCTCATCGTCGACGGAGGACCAGTCGAACTCCTCGAACGTGGTGCCGTAGCGGCCGCACTTGGGGTAGATGATGGTGCCGTCAGGCGCCACATAGGTGACGAAGAACCCCTTGACGCGGCCCTGGTAGGTGGGGGGGCCGGTGTAGGTCATGGAGGCGGGCGCCATGACGAACACCATGCCCGGTCCGGGCTGGTACTGATCGACGTCGGGCCGGCCGTCCCACTGAGCAGCGACGTCCGGCCACGCGTCGGTGTCCGAGTCCCCGACGGTGAAGGTCCAGTCCTCCATGACCGTGAAGCTCTCACCACCGGTGTACGGGTTCTCCGGCGTACCGACAGTCACTCCCGGCACGACCTCCTCGGCAGCGTCCGGGGTTTCCGCGGCTGAGCCGCCGTCCCCGCTCCGGCTGTCAGAGTCAAGGTCGAACACTCCGGTGACGAACAGGATCGCTGCGATAGCCACGACGACAACGAGAGCAACGACCGCCACGATCAGGCCACGACCGCCCCTCTCCCGAGATACAGAGGACGACGCAGGCCCTTCGGTAGCGGACTGGCCTGGTGGACCCCACTGCGACACGATGACACCTTCTCTGTTGCTGGAACGGGCTGCTCGACGAACCGGCTCGATGACGAACCAGCTCGGTCAGATCGGTTGCTGATGCTGGTGGGTCTTGATGATCCGCCCGTTGTACTGCACGTCCGGTGTCGGGAGAGGCGCCGCCGCGAGAGCGTCGTCGACCTTTTCCTCAAGTGCGGTGAGCGCGTCGAGGGCCGCCTGGTCCTGGCCGTACATCTCCGTGACGAACGCCCGCAGCGAGTCGGCCATCCCCACCACCTTGAGCTCCGCCTGATCGAGGATGGCGATCGTCGTCGCGCAGGCGTCGACGTACGAGCCCGCGAAGGACACGAGCGACGGGACAGACGACCACGCCTGCCGCAGGGGCCGCGTGGTGATCAGCTCGAGCTGCTCTCGGGCTCTGCCGAGCTGCTCCAGAAGTCCCTCGACCTTGCCGATGTTGGCGACCAACATGTCGTGGTTGATCGCGACGGTACCCGTCAGCGCTGGTGATCCGGTGGTCACGGTGCTCCCTGCATGGACGACGGATGTGCTCTGGCCTGGACCTGAGCGCGGTACTGCCTCTGTTGAAGAGGCTAGTCCACGAGGAGCCCCGAGCGGGGCGGTCTGGATGGACAGAACTCCCCATCGGGGCTGGTCAGTGAGTAAAGCGCTGGACGGTCGACACCACGGACCAGGCGCAGGCGGGACGTCATGCGCATGCCGGAGCCAGCGCAGGAGTGAGGTTCGAGCCAGGCTCGGGATCCCCGACGTGCTTGACCCACAGGCTGCTGGACGAAGATCTCTTCGACCGACCCAGGGGCCTTCATACCCTCGTCGATGTCGGTGACGAGCACCGGGGTGAAGCTGCCGTCGTCGTGGAATGCGCCAAAGAGCCGGCCGCCGGAGAGCACGTATGCCAGCCTCGGGCCGAGGATGCTGTCGCTGCTCCTTGGACGAGCCACGGCGCGCTGGTGATCGCATGGTCCATGAGCCACGGAGTCCCGCGTCGTCTGGACGCCCAGCGCCCAGGTACGCATCACGCGCGCCTTGTCCCGGAGGGTGTCCGGGACACCCCCTCCAGCCATGCCCCGGACCGTACCCGAGCCCGTCGCCGCCCAGCGATGGGGCGAAGTCCCCACCGACCTGCGACAACGCTCGATCGGGGGCGGTCGGGGACCGCGCCGGCGGCGCGTCGCCCGGGACATACGGTATTTCGCTCTTGAAGTGAACAAACTCCTCCGCTAGTGTCGGCGACTTCCGTCAAAGGAGACCCATATGCCGTTCATGTCCAGATCCGTCCCGGTAAGCAAGGGACGCCCGCTCGCGGCGCTGCTCAGCGCACTCGTCCTCGTCGCCGCCGGCACCACCGCCACCGCGGCCGCGCACGGCGCGGCTCCGACCGCCCCGCTCCCCGCTGCGATCGGCGACGTCGTGTGGTCCCAGGAGTTCAACGGTGCCGCCGGCGCCGGGCCAGACACCTCCGTGTGGAACTACGACACGGGCGACAACGGCTGGGGCAACGCCGAGCTGCAGAACTACACCACGTCCCGCCAGAACTCGGCGCTCGACGGTCAGGGCAACCTCGTCCTCACCGCGCGCAAGGAGGCGAACGGCGGCTACACCTCGGCCCGTCTGCAGACGAACGACAAGGTCGAGATCCAGTACGGGCGCGTCGAGGCCAGGATCCAGATCCCGCGCGGACAGGGCATCTGGCCCGCTTTCTGGATGCTCGGCGGGGACTTCCCGGCCGCGTCCTGGCCCGCCTCCGGCGAGATCGACATCATGGAGAACGTCGGCAAGGAGCCGCACATCGTCCACGGCACCGTGCACGGGCCGGGCTACTCCGGCGGCGCGGGCATCACCGGCAGCAAGATGCACCCGCAGGGCTGGTCCTACGCCGACGACTACCACACGTTCGCGATCGACTGGAAGCCCGGATCGATCACCTGGTTCGTCGACGGCGTCCAGTACCACCAGGTGACGCGTGCGTCCGTCGGTGCCAACGCGTGGGTGTTCGACAAGCCGTACTTCCTCATCCTCAACGTCGCCGTCGGCGGCCAGTGGCCCGGCTACCCCGACGGGAGCACGACCTTCCCCCAGCAGATGAAGGTCGACTGGATCCGCGTGCTCGACAACGGATCGAACGCCGGCTCCATCCCCGGCAATCCCGGGACGGGCGGCTCGACCGGCACGAGCGCTCTGCGCGCCAACGGCGGGAACCTCTGCCTCGACGTCCCGTGGGCCTCGACCGCGGACGGCACGCAGCTGCAGCTCGCCAACTGCAGCGGCAACGCGGCACAGACGTGGACGCGCGCGGCCGACGGCAGCGTGCGCGCTCTCGGCAAGTGCCTCGACGTCGCCGGTGGCGCCACCGCCAACGGCACCGTGGTCCAGCTGTGGACCTGCAACGGGACCGGCGCGCAGCGCTGGACGTACACCGCGTCGACCGGCGTGCTGCGCAACCCGCAGTCCGGGAAGTGCCTCGACGCCTCCGGCGGCCTGCCGCTGCGCGACGGCCAGAAGATCCACCTCTGGGAGTGCAACGGTCAGGCCAACCAGCGCTGGACCGTCTGACGCTGCTGGTCGATCAGGCACACCGCCGGTCGTCGTGCGCCTCCGGGCGCTCGGCGGCCGGTGCGTCTCGCCCGGCTGTCAGTCCTCGTCGAGCACGACGACGACCTTGTCCGCTGCTCCCGGGGTCTGCGCGAGCTCGAGCGCGTCGAGGGCGCGGTCGAACGGCAGGACGTCGCTGATGATGAGCGAGTACTTCTCCCAGTTCTCGACGATGTCGTCCGTCACCTCGAAGATCTCCGTCGGGTAGCCCATCGAGAGGACGATCGTCAGCTCGGTGGAGAGCAGCGCCCCGAGGTCGAGCTCGACCGGCCGCTTGTGGACGGCGACGATCCCGAACGTCGCACCGTGGGACGCGACCGCGGCAACGGTCGCCGGGACGGGCGGGGCTCCCGCCGCGTCGAGAAAGATGTCCGTCGCTGAGCGCACCCCACGCACCCGCGCTGTCGCACCGTTCCCGTGCAGCTCCACGAGGCGGGCCGCGACATCCTCCTCAGCGGAGTTGACGACGGCGTCCGCACCGATCTCCAGCGCCTTGGCGAGCCGGGACGCGATGACATCCACGACGACGACGTGCGCGACCCCGCGCCGCTTGTAGGCGAGCACAGCGCCGAGACCGATGGGGCCCGCGCCGAAGACGACGACCTTGTCCCCCGCCTTCGGGCTCGTCCTGTTGACGGCGTGCGCCGCGACGGCCATCGGCTCGTTGAGCGCAGCGACCTCCCACGGGACGTGCGGCGGGATGACGCGCAGCTGGCGCCCGGGCTCGTTGTCCTTGACGAGCACGTACTCGGACAGCGCGCCCTGCTCGCCGCCCGAGCCGAGGAAGCCGTCGACGAACGCCATCGTGTCGACGACCACGTGGTCACCGACCTCGACGCCCGTGGCCTCCGGTCCTACCTCGACGACCTCGGCCGCCGGCTCGTGCCCGAGCGGGGTGGCGCCCTGTCGCGGCGGGATGCCTCCGATCTGGGTGTACATCGCGTCCGAGCCGCAGATGCCGCACGCCCTGACCTTGAGGAGGACATCGCGTGCGCCCACCTCCGGTCGTGGGGTCTCGACCCACGCGGTGGTGCCGGGCGCGGTGACGTGGACAGATCTCATGGCTGGTCCTTCCTTCTGCCGCGTGGTGGCGGCGACGTCTGGCGTGATCGGGACCCGTCCCGATCACGAGACCATCGTCGCTCCGGTCTCGGGCGTCCACGTCAGCCGAGGAGATCGACCCTTCTACGACACCTGTCGTAGTCGGTCGTGCGGTGCCGGTCCCGGCCCCTGGTAGAACGGATACCCGCGTCCTACGATCGGACGATGGGATACGCCGTCCAGGTCGTCGTCGACTGCTCCGACCCGCACCCGCTCGCCGACTGGTGGGCCGAGACGCTGGGGTGGGAGGTCGAGCGTGGCGACGAGTCCTTCATCCGGTCGATGGTCGACCAGGGCTTCGCCACCGCGGAGGACACGACGACGCACGACGGCCGGCTCGTGTGGAAGGTCGGCGCTGCCATCACCGACCCGGCGGGACCGCCCGGGACGCCGCGCGTGCTGTTCCAGCTCGTCCCCGAGGCGAAGTCCGTGAAGAACCGCCTGCACCTCGACGTGCGGGCCGGTGGAGACCTCGAGGAGCATCGCGCCGCCCTCGAGGCACGCGGGGCGACGTTCCTGCACGTCGGTCAGCAGGGGCCGTCGTCGTGGATCACGATGGCCGACCCGGAGGGCAACGAGTTCTGCATCGCTGTCTGACGTCAGGACGTCACGCAGGTGTGCCCCGTGTCCACGTGGTCGCCGTCTGACGGATGACCGCACCGTGGTAGATCGGGGCCGCCACCCGGGCGAGCACCGCCTGGACGTCGGGGGCGAACGTCGCTGGGTCCGAGCCCGGGAACACCGCGCCCGGACCGAGCGGGACGTGGTGCGTGTAGCCCTCGGTGGCCGTCCCGGGGATCCGAAGCGAGCGCAGCGCCGGCTGCTGTCCCTCGGCGAGCTCCGGCTCACGCAGGCTCACCTCGAGCGACACCCGTGCGCTCGTGCGCGCCGAACGCGGCGTCGGTGAGGTCACCAGCGGCTTCGTCGTGCTGAGGACGAGGACCCGGACTGCTTGGACACGGTCCCAGGGGAGGTCGATCGACCGCCACCGGATGCCCTCCCGGTCGATCTCGAGACGGTGCCTGAGCACACCGGGGACGCAGGCGAGCGCCCACAGCCCGAGGAGGGCGGCGCCGCCGGCGATGACGTACGGGATCGCGCCGAGCCACGCCGGGTCGTCGGGGGCCGGGTCCATCCCGCCGCCGCGTGCGGTGGAGAAGGTCGCCCATGCAGTGAGCAGGCACACGGCCGCGAGCGCCAGCGTGACGAGCAGCGGGCCGCGGCGGGCCGCGGCGTACGTGTCGGGAGAAGTCATCGGGGTGGCCATAGCGGGAGGCTAGCCCGCGCGGGAGGCGAGGCGCGACACGAGGTACAGGACCGCACAGCGGACCGGTGTTGCCTTGCTTGAGCTTCGAGGCTGTCGCGGGTGTCGAGGACGACGCGCCCGGCGGGCCTGCACCGTCTGTCGCGTGGGTGTCCGTCATCGGGCCGAAGGACATCCGGGTACGCGACGGCGCCCCGCGAACAGCGCTCGACGAGGTCGTGTCCCGCAGGTGTCACCCAGCAAGCACGTCCATACTCGGAAGATGACGTTCACCGGCGAGCAACCGACCGCCTCCACGCCGCAGCCGTCGGACCGGCCGACGCCAGTCCCCGGGCGCTCCTCCCACGTCCCGGCGGCTCTCTCGGGTGTGCTCGCCGGGGCTGTGACGCTCGGTGTCGCCTCGCTCGTGTCGGTGCTGTTCGACCCGTCGTCGAACCCCGTCGTCGCGGTCGGTGGCGCGTTCGTCGACGCCACGCCGGCCTGGCTCAAGGACCTCGCGATCTCGAGGTTCGGCACGAACGACAAGGCCGCGCTGTTCGTCGGCATGGCGATCGTCGTGCTGGCGCTCACCGCCGGGATCGGCCTCGTCGCGGTGCGACGCCTGCGGGTGGCTCTCGCGCTGGTCGTCGCCCTCGGTGCCGTCGCGCTCGCCGCCGTGCTCACGCGCGAGGGTGTCGGGGCGACCGACGCGATCCCGACGCTCGTCGGCACCGTGGCCGGGATGCTCGCGCTCCGTGCGCTCGTGGCCCGCGTGCCGGGCGCGCAGGGGCCCGGATCGTCCGAGCCGGGGCCGGGCGCGACCGACCGACGCGCCTTCCTGCGCGCCGCCGTCCTCACGACGTCGGTCGCGGCCATCGCCGCTGTCGGCGGCCAGCTGCTCAGCGCGTCCCGCCGCGTCGCGGACACCGCGCGGGAGATGCTGCGCCTGCCGGCACCCGCCCGGCGAGCGCCTGCGCTCCCGGCCGGTGTCCAGTCCGCGACACCGGGCGTCGTGCCCTTCGCGACGCCCACGGAGGAGTTCTACCGGATCGACACGGCCCTCATCATCCCGCAGGTCGACCCTGCCACCTGGCGGCTGCGCGTCTACGGCCTCGTGGAGAACGTCGTCGAGATCACGTTCGACGAGCTGCTGGAGGAAGACCTCGTCGAGGCGTGGGTGACGCTCGCGTGCGTGTCCAACCCCGTCGGCGGCGACCTCGTCGGCAACGCGAAGTGGCTCGGGCTGCCGGTCCGTGAGCTGCTCGCCCGCGCCAAGCCCCTGCCGGAGGCGGACATGGTCCTCTCGCGCAGCGTCGACGGCTTCACGGCATCGACCCCGCTCGAGGTGCTGACCGACGACCGCGACGCGCTCCTCGCCGTCGGGATGAACGACGCGCCCCTGCCGCTGCGGCACGGTTTCCCGGTGCGCATGGTGGTGCCAGGCCTCTACGGCTACGTCTCGGCCACCAAGTGGGTCACGGAGCTCAAGGTGACCACCTTCGCGGACGACGTCGCGTACTGGACCCCGCGCGGCTGGACGGAGCGCGGGCCCATCAAGACCGCCTCACGCATCGACGTCCCTCGTTCCTCCGCGGCGCTCGAGGCCGGCACCATCCCGGTCGGTGGCGTTGCGTGGGCGCAGCACGTCGGCGTCGACGCGGTCGAGGTCCAGGTCGACGACGGCGACTGGCAGCCCGCGACGCTCGCCGACGAGGCCTCGACCGACACGTGGCGCCAGTGGAGCTACCTCTGGGAGGCGACGCCCGGCCGGCACACCCTCCGGGTGCGCGCGACGGATGCCACCGGCGAGGTGCAGACCTCGACCGAGGCGCCGCCGGCGCCCGACGGAGCGAGCGGCTGGCACGAGGTCACCGTCGAGGTCGACTGACGTCACCGTCGAGGTCCACTGAGGGCACCGTCGCGATCGGCTGCGAGCACCGTCGGGATCGACGGCCTCGTCACCCGGTCTCCTCAGCCCCCGTGGTCTCGTCGCCGAGGAGAGCGGCCGCAAGGTCTCGTGCCGTCTTCTCCGCGTCCTGCGACGCCACACCGTCGGATCCGTAGAACGTCAGCCAGACGATCTGTCCTCGCGTGAAGCCGTCCCCGCAGTAGTCGGTCGGCAGCGCGACGAGCCGCAGCAGCTCGGTCCCCTTGACCATGGCGATCATGTTGTCGGGCGACTCGTGGCAGCCGAGGTCGGAGGTCGCGGCCTTGAGCGCGGCGGCGTCGTTGAAGCGCGTGTAGACGGACCAGGAGGCGTCGGTCACCGTCGTGGTGCCGACGCTGAGGTCGGCAGCCTCCTCGTCCTGGACGTCGACCTGGTACACCTCGCTCGCCTCGATGATCTCCGGTCCGAGCACGGCCTGGTAGACGCCGTCGGTGACGAGCACGTCGTCCTTCTCGATGGACATCGAGAGGTCGTTGATCCGCGTGAGCGAGTACGCCCGGACCGAGTAGAAGCCGACGTCCTCGGCCAGCACGCTCTCCACCTCGGGCGGGGGCGTGACGGTCGGGGAGTCGGCGCCTCCCTCGGACCCGAGGTCGTCGAGCGCTGCGCCGACCGGCTCGTCGACCACGACGCCCGACGCCTCCGGCTCGTCGTCGCCGCCCAGGAATGCGAGCACCGCGAACGTCAGGCCGCCCACCACGAGCGCCGTCACCACGGCCCAGAGCGCCAGCACTCCCTTGCTCTGCACTGTCCCGCTCCTCTGCTCGGTGGGTGGTCGCGGTCCAGGCTACTGGCGTGCAGCCTCGAGAGCGTGCCACCCACCCTTGCGGAACGCGGGAGTGGCGGTGGCGAGCACGACGACGCCGAGGACGATGCTCCCGATCATGACGCCGACCATCGCGAGGGCGCCGCCGCCGAACACCCCGACGAGCGGGCTGACGATCCCGGCGACACCGGCCTGCATGGCGCCCATGAGCGCAGCCGCCGTCCCGGCCATGTGACCGTAGCCGCCGAGCGCGAGGACCGACGCGTTGGCCGGGATGAACCCCTGCATCGCGAGCACGAGCCACAGGGCCACGACGAGCCCCACCAGTCCGCCCGCCCCGGTGAGGACGACGGCCAGCAGGCCCGCAGCGAGCGTCAGCTGGGCGAGCATCGCGGCCCGGAGGATCCGGACCGGCGACACCTTGCGCACGAGGGACGCGTTCACCTGTGCGGAGAGCACGAGCGCGACCCCGTTGAGCGCGAAGATCCCGGCGAACTGCGTCGAGCTGAGCCCGTAGTCGTCCTGGAGCACGAACGGCGAGCCCACGACGTAGCTCATGATGACGGCCATACCGAGACCGGGGAGGACTGCGAGCGCCATGAAGTGCCGGTCGCGGAGGAGTGCGCCGTATCCACCGGCCACACCGCGTGGTCCTGCGACCCGTCGGCGTTGCGCGGGGAGGGTCTCCGGCATCCACCGCCAGACGATGAGGACGAGGACGAGGCCGATGAGGGCGAGCGCGTAGAAGACGGCGCGCCAGTGCCACGTCTCGGCGATCGCCCCGCCGACCGTGGGTGCGAGCAGGGGTGCGATGCCGATGACGAGCATGAGCCGGGAGAGCAGCCGCGCCGCTTCCGAGCCGACGAAGAGGTCACGGATGACGGCGATGGCCACGACGGCGGCGGCCGCGTTGAAGAATCCTTGGGCGATGCGCAGCCCGATGAGGGTCTCGATCCCGGGCGCGACGGAGCACAGCAGCGACGTGAGGACGTGGAGGGAGATGCCGATGAGGAGGGGCAGCCTGCGGCCGAAGCGGTCGGAGAACGGGCCGATGACGAGCTGGCCGACCGCGCCTCCGATGAGCATGCCGGACATCGTGAACTGGGCGGCGGCCTGGGTGGTGCTGAAGTCGCTCTCGACGGTGGGCAGCGAGGGCAGGTACATGTCGGTGCTGATCGCCGGGAGTGCTGCGAGCGCACCGAGCATGAGCACGTACTTGAAGCCGGCGGTCCGGAGCGGGGCGGGTTGCGGGGTGGTGCTGGGGCTGCCGGCGGGGCCGGCGGAGGGCGTCGTCACGAGTCGATCATAACGATTCGATCGGCGGAACGTCGCCCCTGGCGCACCGTCAGGACGGGGCGTCAGTCCGTCACGATGATCTCGAACGACGCGGGTGCGGCTTGTGCGGCGACCCAGTCCTCGAGATGGCGCGTGACCCGCTCGAGATCGGTCGAGCGCGGGACGGGGACGTCGGCGGCACGGGTGTGCGTCCAGACACCGGGTGCCGGCCCGTCGTCGTCCTGGAACACGATGATGATGTTCTTGCCGGTCGTGTCGCTCGCGTGCTGCGCGAGGTCGGCTGCCGTGTCTGCCGCCGTCTCGGAGCCGGCGTCCTTCGAGAGCGTGGCGGAGACGGCCAGCACGTCGGCCGTGACGGCGGGCGGCAGGGCTGCGTCCGTCCGGACGAGGACGGTGGGGCCGCTGTCGAGCTCGTACGCCACCTGCCCCTCCGGGAGGAGAGGTGCCTGCTCCTCGGAGACGACCTCGCCGACCTCGGTCGGCAGCGCGAGGGAGTCGGCGACCGACACGGCCGAGTGCGACTCCGCAGAGCCGCGGGTCAGGCTGCCGAGGGCTCCGCACGAGGTGAGCGGGGCCGCGACGAGGATCGCCACCGCACCGACGATCGCCACGGTGATCGCGTGTCGTCCTCGCATGGCGTGCCTCCCGCACCGATGGTCCTGCACCTGTGTCCGTGTGATCTCCCTTACTTCATCGGCAGTGCTGTGCGAAACATGATGGCTGGGCACGGACGAGCGGCACGCGGCCGCCGGATGAGGCACGCTGGGACCATGTGCGGACGGTATGCATCCTTCCGGCAGGCCCAGGACCTCGCCGACGCCTTCGCGATCCGCGCCGGGATCCAGGACGTCCTGGCGGTGTTCGACGACGAGGTGGCGGCGCTGGCGCCGTCGTGGAACGTCGCGCCGACCGACCCGGTGCGCATCGTCGTCGAGCGCGCTGCCGAGGGATCACCCCCGGTCCGGTCCCTCAAGACGGCCCGGTGGGGCCTCGTCCCGTCGTGGTCGACGGACGCGCGTGGCGGCGCCCGGATGATCAACGCGCGCTCGGAGTCGCTCCTCACGAAGCCGGCGTTCAAGCGCGCTGCGGCGAGCCGCCGGTGCATCGTCCCGGCCGACGGCTACTTCGAGTGGCGCAAGCCCGACCCGGCCGCCCCGAAGCTCAAGCGTCCCTGCTTCGTCCACCCGACGGACGGCGACGTCCTCGCGCTCGCCGGGCTCTACGAGTTCTGGCGGGACCGCTCGCGAGCGGACGACGACCCGGCTCGGTGGCTCGTGACGACGACGATCGTCACCGCGCCCGCGACCGGTCGTCTCGCCGAGCTCCACGACCGGCGTCCCGTCGCCCTCTCACGCGACCGGTGGGACCAGTGGCTCGACCCGTCGGTCGGCGCCGAGGAGGCCGTCGCCCTGCTCGACGCGCCCGCACCGGACCAGTCGTTCTACGAGGTAGGCACGACCGTCAATCGCGTCGGCACCCAGGGGCCCGAGCTGCTCACGCCGGTCGACCCGCCTGCTCCGGGCGGCGCCGAGCACCCGTGAGGCCGGTCGATGCAACCGGCGACGGTCAGGGCGCGTACGCCCGCTGGAGGCGGACCGGGGCGATGACGCCCAGGCCCTGGATCTCCCGGCCGGGTTGTCCGGTGAGCGCGTACTGGGTGTCGCCGGCGAGGAGCTTCGCGGTGGCCGGGTCCATGAGGACCGTGCCCGGGTCTGCCTCGTCCGTGAGCCGGGACGCGAGGTTGACGGACGGTCCGAAGACGTCGCCGAACCGGGACAGGACACGACCCCACACGAGGCTCACCCGTACCTGCGGTACCTCGCCCAGCTCTCTGTCGCCCCTCTCCCCCGCCGTCGCGAGGCCGAGCGCGGCACGCGCCCCCGTCTGGACGTCGTCCGCGATGAAGAGCACCGCGTCGCCGATCGTCTTGACGACGCGCCCGCCCGCCGACGTGATGATGTCCCGCGCTCCGGCCTCGAAGTCCGAGACGAACTCGGCCAGCTCGGACGACCTCATGCTCGCGGTCCGGGTGGTGAACGAGACGATGTCGGCGAAGCCCACGGCGCGCGGCAGGGGAAGCTCTCCCTGTCCGCTCTCGTCCGTCGCGCGGGCGCCGGAGAACTCGACGCTCCACCGCCCCGCGAGCGCGGCGAGCTGACGACGCCAGGCGTGCACGAGCTGCGCCTCGAGCACGGGCGCGAGGCTCGGCAGCCGGTCGAGGACGAGGAGCCTCGCGCTCGTGTCGTCGAGGCCGTGCCGGTGCGTCATCTGCTCGACGAGAGCCTCGGCCTGCCAGAGAGCGAGGCGCTCCGCGGTGTGACCGACGGAGCGGACGAGCGTCGTGAGCGACCGGGAGGAGAGCTGCTCGTCGTCGGCGAAGCGTGCGATCTGCCGCAGTGCTTCGGCGTCGTCGTCCGTGAACGTCGTCTCGTCGGCGATCACCGGGAGGCCGAGGGCCTGCCAGTACGACCGGAGGTAGGTGTGGCTGAGGTTCGTCTGCTCGGCGAGGGTGTCGAGGGTGAGCCGTCGCGGCCCACCGAGCAGCGCCTCGTCGAGGGCGCGACCGGGGTCGGGCTCGTCCACCTCCTCCTCTGCGGCCGGGTGCACCGGATCCTCGTCTGCTGGCCGGGGTGCGTCTGCTGGCGAAGGAGGGGGGAGGGTGGGCACCGGGTCAGCCTACGCGAAGGTGATGCACGTCACCGCTGTGCACGGTCTGCGTCCGCCCCTGGGCGTCCGCGACGACCAGCCCGCCGTCGGGCGCGTGACCGGTCGCCTCACCGACGACGGCCGACCCGTCGAGCAGGCTCACGCGGACCTGGCTGCCGACCGTCGCCGACACCGCCGCGATCTCCTCGTCGAGACCGGACGACACCACGTCGCCACCGGCCCCAGCCCAGCGGGCGAGGACCGAGGTGAACGCCTCGCCCAGCGCCGTGAGGATGACGACCCGGTCCGTGGTCGCTGCTCCCGCGAGCGCCAAGGAGGTCGCGCTCTCGACGGGGAGCTCCTCGGCCGTCTGGGAGACGTTCACGCCGATGCCGACGATCGCTCCGCCGTCCGGGAGCAGCTCGGTGAGGATGCCGGCGACCTTGCGTGCGGTCCCCCACCCCTCGACGTGCGGGCCGGCGTCCTCGACGAGGACGTCGTTGGGCCACTTCGCGGCGGCGTGCAGGCCGAGGGTCGAGCGGAGCGCCGTGACGGTCGCGAGCCCGGCCAGGAGCGGGAGCCAGCTCATCGCCTCGCGCGGGACCTGCGGGCGGACGAGCAGCGAGCACGTCAGCGCGGACCGGGCGGGCGTCTCCCAGACACGGCCGGCCCGACCGCGTCCCGCGACCTGATGCTCGGCGACGAGCAGCGCGGGGGCAGGCCAGGCGTCCGGGTCGGCTGCGACGGAGGCCGCGAGCTCGGTGTTCGTCGACTCCGAGCGATCGACGATCTCGAGCCGGGCGAGCGGACCGGTCGGCGCGACGAGCAGCTCGCGGAGGAAACCGGCGTCGAGCGGCTGGCGGTCAGCACTGTCCATGTGCCCATCATGCCGCAGGCCACGGACGGCAGGGGCTGTCGAGGACGTTTCCAGCACATCGGGGTCGCTTGTAGGGTCCCGCCAAAGGCTCCCGGGTGAACCGTGCGGATGGGCGCACATGAAACGGGACCGGCCAGCAACTAGGCTCGGCTGCGTGACTGACGCAACCACGCACGCCCACACCGGCACCGCCGCCAAGCTCGCGGACCTCGCAGAGAGGTACACGAGCGCGGTGGAGGCCCCCGAGGCCGCCGCCGCCGAGAAGCAGCACGCCCGGAAGAAGAAGACCGCCCGCGAGCGCATCGAAGGGCTCCTCGACCCCGGCAGCTTCGTCGAGATGGACGCGTTCGCCAAGCACCGCTCCGTGAACTTCGGGCTCGAGAAGAAGCGCATCGCCGGCGACGGGGTCGTGGTCGGCCACGGCACGGTCGACGGTCGCCAGGTCTGCATCTACTCACAGGACTTCACGGTGTTCGGCGGCAGCCTCGGCGAGGTGCACGGGCAGAAGATCACGAAGGTCATGGACCTCGCGCTGCGCACCGGCGTGCCGCTCATCGGCATCTCCGACGGCGGTGGCGCACGGATCCAGGAGGGCGTCGCGGCCCTGACGCAGTTCGCGGAGATCTTCCGCCGCAACGTCGCCGCGTCGGGCGTCATCCCCCAGATCTCGCTCATCCTCGGCCCGAGCGCCGGCGGCGCCGTGTACTCCCCTGCGCTCACCGACTTCATCGTCATGGCCGACGGCACGTCGAACATGTTCATCACCGGCCCGGACGTCATCCGTGCCGTGACCGGTGAGGACGTCGGCTTCGAGGAGCTCGGCGGCGCGCTCACCCACAACGAGCGCTCGGGCGTGGCCCACTACATGGCCGCGGACGAGGACGACGCCCTCGACTACGTGCGCCACCTGCTCGAGTACCTTCCGCAGAACAACCTCAGCGACGCACCGACGTTCGCCCCCGAGCACACGGAGCTCGAGGTCACCGAGACCGATCTCGCGCTCGACGCCCTCGTCCCCGACTCGGACTCCCAGCCGTACGACATGCGGTCGGTCGTCGAGTCGATCGTCGACGAGGGCGTCTTCCTCGAGGTCCAGCCGCTCTACGCGCGCAACATCCTCGTCGGCTTCGCCCACGTCGAGGGCCAGTCGGTCGGCATCGTCGCGAACCAGCCGCTCTCCATGGCCGGGACGCTCGACATCAACGCCGCGGAGAAGGCCGCCCGGTTCGTGCGCACGTGCGACGCGTTCAACATCCCCGTCATCACCCTCGTGGACGTCCCCGGCTTCCTGCCCGGCACCGACCAGGAGTGGAACGGGATCATCCGCCGCGGCGCGAAGCTCATCTACGCGTACGCCGAGGCGACGGTCCCGCTCGTCACCCTCATCACGCGCAAGGCCTACGGCGGCGCGTACATCGTCATGGGCTCCAAGCAGCTCGGTGCCGACGTCAACCTCGCGTGGCCCACGGCGCAGATCGCCGTCATGGGCGCCGGCGGTGCCGTCAACATCCTCCAGCGCAGCGCCCTCAAGGCAGCCGCGGACGCGGGCCTCGACGTCGACGCGGAGCGCAAGCGGCTCACCGACGAGTACGAGGACGCCATCGTCAACCCGTGGGACGCGGCCGAGCGCGGGTACGTCGACGCGGTCATCGCGCCCCACGACACCCGCATCCAGATCGTCCGGGCCCTGCGAGCCCTGCGCACCAAGCGTGCGACCCTCCCTCCCAAGAAGCACGGAAACATCCCCCTATGAACGACGACGACATCACGAACAGCCTCCACGGGCACGACGACGACCACGGACACGGCGACGCGGCCCACAGCCCGGAGCCCCTCCCGAACGTCGACGTGGCGATCCTCCACTCGACGGTCGACGAGATCGCGTCGGCGCTCCACGACTACGTCATCACCGCGACGGGCGTCCGCGCGGAGTTCGGGGCGCACGAGGCGGACGAGGACCCGCGCATCCTCGCGATCGAGTCCAAGGTGTCGACGCTCAACGCGACCCTCTACGACCTCGTGCACGAGCGGCTCGGCATCCACTCCGACCTCACGGGCATGACCTGGGACGACGACGAGCACGCCGGCTCCGACACCGACGACACCCACGAGGACGAGCCGGAGACGTTCCACCTCGGTTTCGTGGTCGGCCCTCCCGTCGGCACCACCGACCTCTCGATGGACTCGGTGCTCGGCCTCGTCGACGCGAGCGGCGAGGAGATCGCCCAGCGCCTCATCGACAGCGGCTTCGAGGTCTCCGAGTGGGGCGCGTCCCGCGGGGTCCCCGTGCTCTTCGACGACCACGGCCACGACGACGGTGACGAGTGAACGGCCCCCGATCGTCGACCGACGCCGCGGCGCAGGCGTCCCCCGCGGACGTCAGGGTGGTGCGCGGCGCCCCGGACGACATGGAGCTGGCTGCCCTCGTCGCAGGTCTCGTCGCGGCCGCGAGCGGCACGCTGCACGCGGAGGAGCCGGTGCGCTCCGCCTGGAGCGACCGGTCCCGGTCGCTGCCCGGCGTCCGCGCGACGCCGTCGCGCGACGCCTGGCGCTGGAGCCTGCGCTCCTAGACGCTCAGCCCAGCAGGCGCTCGCCGTACTTCATGACGATGAGCCCGAGGATGAACGCCACCCACACGAGACCCGCGTACAGGTCGTAGTCCTTGCGCACCCAGCCCAGCAGCCGCGCCTGGGCACCGGCGGGCAGGTAGAGGTTGTCCTCCCGCACGTTGTAGTGCAGGAGCGTGAGGAACACGAGCGACGTCGAGATCGTGATGAGCAGGCACCACGGGCAGAGCGCGCCGATGACCCACATCGACTGGGTGAAGAGCCACACGGCGAAGACGAGACCGAGGAAGTAGATGACCTGCGCGGTGAACATGAACCAGCGGGGGAAGCGCACGCCCGCGAGCGCCGCGACCGCGATGGTGATGACCACCGGTTCGGTGATGAGCCCGAGGAACGCGTTGGGGAAGCCGAAGAGGCTGGCCTGCCAGGAGAGCGCCACCGAGCCGCAGTTGAGGACCGCGTTGATGTTGCAGCTGAGCGCCGCAGAGGGGTCCGCGGCGAGCTCGACCGCGTCGTAGGACAGCACGAACGCGGCGATGAGGCTCAGCGTCGCTGAGAAGGCCATCGTGCCGAAGATCCAGAGGTCCGAGTGGCGGAAGCCGCGGAGCTCCGTCGACGCTCGTTCGAGCTCGATCTCCTCCTCGAGCATCTCGAGCTCCTCGTCCGCGCTGGCGTCGAGAGTAGTCAGGTCGTCGTCGGGCATCGGTCCTCGGTCCCTCAGGTGGGTGGGGCTACACACGATGCTCCCGCACCCGTCTGGGAGTTTCCCGGGACGATCGTCCTCGCGCCCCACCCACCGGTACGGTCGGAGCATGACCACAGAGCACACGCCCGTGCGTACCCCTTCTGCCATCGACGGGGTCGCCGACCGGTTCGTCCGCGAGACCGCTCGGCTCGACCCGTTCACCGCCACGTCCCTGGGCATCCCCGGGTTCGACCACCTGGTGACCGACCTCTCCCCCGCCGGGATCGCGTCCCGCACCGCCCTCGTGCGCCAGACGCTCGACGAGCTGTCCGGGCTCGACCCGGTCGACGCGGTCGACGCGGTCACGCTCGCCGCGATGAGAGAACGTCTCGGGCTGGACCTCGAGCTCGAGGCTGCAGGCGAGCACCACCGCATGCTCAACGTCATCGCGTCGCCGCTGCAAGAGATGCGGGACGTGTTCGACGTCGCTCCGCAGGAGACCGTGGAGCACTGGGAGAACATCGCGGCTCGGCTCAACGCCCTCCCGGAGGCGATGGCCGGCTACGTGGATTCGCTGCGCCACGCAGCCGGGCGCGGTCACGTCGCGTCCGTGCGTCAGGTCGAGGAGTGCCTCAAGCAGTCCGACGAGCTCGCCGACCCCGCGGAGTCGTTCTTCACGACGTTCGTCCGTGAGGGCGCGGTCGACCTCGTCCTCGACGACTCGTCGGCCTGCGCGGTCGTGCGCAAGGAGCTCGAGCACGGCGCCGTCGCCGCACGTGAGGCCTATGCGACGCTGTCGGCGTTCCTCCGGGACGAGCTCGCACCGCAGGCGCCGACCGTCGACGCCGTGGGGCGCGAGCGGTACGCGCTCGCGTCCCGGCACTTCCTCGGGGCGACGGTCGACCTCGACGAGACGTACGCGTGGGGGCTCGCCGAGCTCGCGCGCGTCATCGCCGAGCAGGAGGCGGTCGCGGCGGAGATCGCCGGCCCCGGTGCCACGGTCGAGGACGCGGTCGCGATCCTCGATGCCGACCCGTCCCGCACCCTGCACGGCACCGATGCGCTGCGCGCCTGGATGCAGGAGACCTCCGACGAGGCCGTCCGCGCCCTGAACGGTGTTCACTTCGACATCCCGGCACCCGTTCTCGAGCTCGAGTGCCGCATCGCCCCCACCCAGACCGGCGGGATCTACTACACGCCCCCGAGCGACGACTTCTCCCGCCCCGGCCGCATGTGGTGGTCGGTGCCACCGGAGGTCACGGAGTTCAACACCTGGCGCGAGAAGACGACGGTCTTCCACGAGGGCGTCCCTGGCCACCACCTCCAGTGCGGCCAGGCCGTCTACGAGCGCGCGACGCTCAACGACTGGCGCCGGCTCGCCTGCTGGGTCTCCGGTCACGGCGAGGGCTGGGCCCTGTACGCCGAGCGCCTCATGGCCGACCTCGGCTTCCTCGAGGACCCGGGCGACCGGCTCGGCATGCTCGACGCCCAGCGCATGCGCGCAGCGCGCGTGGTCCTCGACATCGGGGTCCACCTCGGCAAGACCGCGCCCCAGGAGTGGGGCGGCGGCGTGTGGGACGCCGACAAGGCGTGGGAGTTCCTGCGCGCCAACGTCAACATGCCCGAGGCCTTCGTCCGCTTCGAGCTCAACCGCTACCTCGGATGGCCGGGCCAGGCGCCGTCGTACAAGGTCGGCCAGCGTCTCTGGGAGCAGGCGAGGGACGCCGCTCGCGCGTCGGCCGAGGCCCGCGGTGAGGACTTCGACGTCCGCGCGTTCCACGCCCGTGCGCTGAGCCTCGGGTCGGTCGGCCTCGACGTCCTCCAGGGTGCGCTCGCCCGGTAGGCATGGCACAGAACGGGCACTGGGGGCTCGCCGCGCGCTGAGGGACGCTCGGCAAGCCCCCAGCGCGATCGTGGGAGCCAGGTGTCACCCTGCCTCGATGGACTCCTCCACCGCGTCGACGAGGGCGTCACGGATCTCCGCGTACGTCATCCCGTCGATCTGAACACCGTCGACGAAGATCGACGGGACGGACGAGATGCCCTCCGACTGCGCGTCGTCGCGGGCCGCGTCGACGAAACCGTCGTCGCCCTGGTCCGCGAACTCCTCTTCTGCGTCGTCGGAGAGGTCGGCACCGGCGTCTCGCGCGAGCGAGAGGTAGCCGTCGTCGTCGAGATCGTCGTCCTGCGCCTCGAAGAGCGCGTCCTGGACGGCCAACCATGCACCGGGCTCGTTCGCAGCGACCGTCGCGAGCAGGTTCGCCGCCTGGGTCGAGAAGCTGCTCGACCCCTGGCTGAGGAAGTCCACCGTGACGAGCTCGACGCTCACGTCACCGCCGAGAGCCCACTCGCGCAGGTCCTCGCCGATCGTCTCGTGCATCGACCGACAGTGCGGGCACGCCATGTCCTGGAACACGAGCACCTCGGTGGTCGCGTCCTCGTCCCCGAGGATCACGGACCCCTCGGTGACGGTGACGCCCATCTCACCCGGCCCGGACGAGCCCTCGGTGGACTCCTCCGGCGACGGTTCGTCGGTCTCCGGCGCGGTCGCCTCGATGTCCACCGACGCGCTCACCTTCGCGGCCGGTGCCGAGGCGCACCCCACGAGCCCGACGAGGCTCGCGAACGCCACGAGGACGCCCGGCGCGAGTCCGCGCCGGGCACGCGGCGCGTGAAGAGTGGACATAGCTCATTCTCCTTCGGCAGACCGTGCAGCGTGCGGGACGAAGGTCCGACGCCGCACGGGAGAGGCAGACAGCGGACTCCGCTGCCGCCCGGTGTGTGGTCGGCATCAGGCTATCGGGCTCACTAGGCTGGCTCCCGTGACCACGCTCCTGCTCGCCTCAGCCTCCCCCGCCCGGTTCAGCACCCTCACCGCCGCCGGTGTGACACCCTCCGTGACGGTCTCCGCCGTCGACGAGGACGCCGTCCTCGCGGCCGCCCGCGAGCGCTTCGGCCCTCTCGACCCCGCGGACGCGGTCCTCCTGCTCGCTCAGGCCAAGGCCGAGGACGTCACCCGGACGATCGAGTCGGCCACGGACGACGTCGACGCTCAGCCCGACGTCGTCCTCGGTTGCGACTCGATGCTCGAGCTCGACGGCGAGATCTACGGCAAGCCCGGCACCGCCGAGGTCGCCGTGCAGCGCTGGCGCGCGATGCGCGGCCGGTCCGGGATCCTGCACACCGGTCACTGGGTGGTCGATCTCCGGGACGCCGACGCGGGCGGCACCGGCGGAACGCTCGGGGCGACGAGCGCAACCACGGTGCACTTCGCCGATCTCAGCGACACCGAGATCGACGCGTACGTCGCCACCGGGGAGCCGCTCGCGGTCGCGGGCGGCTTCACCGTCGACGGACTCGGCGGCGCGTTCGTCACGGGCATCGAGGGCGACTACCACTCGGTCGTCGGTGTGAGCCTCCCGCTCCTGCGGGAGCTGCTGGGACAGATCGGTATCGAGTGGACAGACCTGTGGGACGGCGACCGGACCACCCGCCCCGCCGCAGGCGCCCCTCTCATGTGAGAACCACCAACGCAGCCCCTCGACCGAGGGCTCGCACCCTGGTCGTGGACCACCACCATGGAGGAACCCTCCAAAGCCGACCATAGGCCCTTGGTCCTCCCCCCAAACCTTCGGTCGAGCGAGCGTGCCATCGTGTGCTGCACGCTCCAGGCACGTTACGGTGAGCCGTGCCACTCATCTCCAAGGTCCTCATCGCCAATCGCGGAGAGATCGCCGTCCGCATCGCTCGCGCGTGCGCTGACGCCTCGATCGCCTCCGTCGCCGTCTATGCCGACTCCGACCGCGAGGCACTCCACGTGCGTCTCTCGGACGAGGCCTTCGCCCTCGGCGGCACCCGTGCCGCCGAGACCTACCTCGACATGGGCAAGCTCCTCGACGTCGCCCGCCGGGCCGGCGCGGACGCCGTCCACCCCGGGTACGGGTTCCTCGCCGAGAACGCCGAGTTCGCGCGCGCGGTCATCGCCGCCGGCCTCGTCTGGATCGGCCCACCGCCGTCGGCCATCGACTCGCTCGGCGACAAGGTCAGCGCGCGCCACATCGCGCAGCGCGCCGGCGCGCCGCTCGTGCCCGGGACCCCCGACCCTGTCGCGGACGTCAGCGAGGTGCACGCGTTCGCCGCGGCGCACGGCCTGCCGGTCGCCATCAAGGCCGCCTTCGGCGGCGGCGGACGCGGCCTCAAGGTCGCACGCACCGTCGAGGAGATCGACGAGGCCTTCGACTCCGCAGTCCGCGAGGCGGTCGCGGCGTTCGGTCGCGGCGAGTGCTTCGTCGAGCGCTACCTCGACAACCCGCGGCACGTCGAGACCCAGTGCCTCGCCGACGAGCACGGGACGGTCGTCGTCGTGTCCACCCGCGACTGCTCCCTCCAGCGCCGCCACCAGAAGCTCGTCGAGGAGGCACCCGCGCCCTTCCTCACCGACGCCCAGCGGGACGAGCTCTACGCATCGTCCGAGGCGATCCTCCGCGAGGCCGGGTACGTGGGCGCCGGGACGTGCGAGTTCCTCATCGGCCTCGACGGCACGCTGTCGTTCCTCGAGGTCAACACCCGGCTCCAGGTCGAGCACCCCGTCTCCGAGGAGGTCACCGGCATCGACCTCGTCCGCGAGCAGCTGCGCATCGCCGCCGGCGAGCCCCTCGGCTACTCCTCCGTCGAGGTCCGCGGGCACTCCATCGAGTTCCGCATCAACGGCGAGGACCCCGCAGCCGGTTTCCTCCCCGCCCCCGGCCGGATCACCGGCCTGCGGCTCCCGTCCGGCCCCGGGGTGCGTGTCGACACCGGCGTCGTCGAGGGCGACACCGTCTCGGGTGCTTTCGACTCGCTCCTCGCGAAGGTCATCGTCACCGGGGCCACCCGCGCCCAGGCGATCCAGCGTGCCCGGCGCGCGCTGCGCGAGCTCGAGATCACGGGCGTCCCCACGGTCGTCCCGTTCCACCGTGCGGTGCTCGACGCCGAGGCCTTCGTCCCCGCCGGCGACGAGCCCTTCACCGTGCACACCCGGTGGATCGAGACCGACTTCGCCGAGACCTGCGCCGGTCTGGGCGCGGCACCGTCCTCGAACGCGGACGACGAGCCCGAGGCGGGCACCACCGAACGCGTCGTCGTCGAGGTGGGCGGCAAGCGCCTCGAGGTCGTCATCCCGGCCGGGATGAACATCGGCGGGGCTCGCGTCCGCGGCGGGGCGTCCCGTCGCCCTGCACGCCGGACCGTGTCGGCAGCCGCAGGGTCGAACGGCGGCACGACGCTCGCCTCACCGATGCAGGGCACGATCGTCAAGGTGGCCGTCACCGACGGCACCCTCGTGGCGGCCGGCGACCTCGTCGTCGTCCTCGAGGCGATGAAGATGGAGCAGCCGCTCCTCGCCCACCGGGCAGGCACGATCTCCGGCCTCAGCGCCGCGGTCGGCGCGGGCGTGAGCTCCGGCACGGCGATCTGCCAGATCCTCGACTGAGGCCCGCCACGCGTGTGCGGAGCCTCGCGCGGCCCCGCGCACGCGTGAGAGGCTCGTCCTGTGACGACCAGAAGACCACCCGCGGCCACTCGGCACGCGGGCGACGGCTGGGTCGACTGCACGTGCGAGCGCGGCCGGCACTGGGGCCGGCTCGGCGCAGCAGGACTCGTGCTCGCGCGACGCGACAGCGACGGTGCGGTCTCGCACGTCGTCCTCCAGCACCGTGCGCTGTGGAGCGACCAGGGCGGCACGTGGGGCATCCCCGGCGGTGCGGTCGGGCCGGGCGAGACTCCGCTCGACGGAGCGCTGCGCGAGGCGCACGAAGAGGCGGGCATCCCGCCCGGCGCCGTCCGCGTCGTCGGTGAGCACGTCCTCGACCACGGCACGTGGCGATACACGACCATCCTCGCCGAGATCGTCCCCGGGACCCGGGTCGAGGTACGACCGACGGACCCGGAGAGCCTGGAGATCGTCTGGGTCGCCGTGGACGAGATCGAGGACCGCACCCTGCTCCCCGCCTTCGGTGACGTCTGGCGCGAGCTCCTGGACCGCTTCGACGCCTGAGACGTCCGCCACATTGTCCGGCGGGACTCCGTCGCGCCGCGCGGAGGCGGTACATTTCTCACGGCTGCGATAAGGCTAGCCATACCTTGCTTTGGACGAAAGGGCCATGCCGTGCTCGCGAACTTCCTCATCGGCCTCCGTGAGGGCCTCGAGGCCGCTCTCGTCGTCGGCATCCTCGTGGCCTACCTCGTCAAGACCGGCCGCCGCGACCTGCTCCCGCAGATCTGGGCGGGCGTGGCCGTCGCCGCGATCGTGTCCCTCGCCTTCGGTGCCGCCCTGACGTTCGGTCCGCGGGGCCTGACGTTCGAGGCACAGGAGGCGATCGGCGGCACGCTCTCGATCGTCGCAGTCGGTCTCATCACCTGGATGATCTTCTGGATGGCGCGCACCGCGCGCCACCTCAAGACCGACCTCCACGCACGGCTCGACGACGCCGTGGCCGCCGGACGCTGGGCGGTCCTGCTCATGGCGCTCCTCGCTGTCGGTCGTGAAGGTCTGGAGACGGCCCTGTTCCTCTGGGCCGGCGCCCAGGCCACCGGTGCCAGCACGCAGCCGCTGCTCGGCGCCGTCCTCGGCCTCGCGCTCGCCGTCGTGCTCGGGTGGGCCCTGTACAAGGGCGCCGTGCGCCTCGACCTGCGCGTCTTCTTCGCGTGGACAGGCGCATTCCTCGTGGTCGTCGCCGGGGGCGTCCTCGCGTACGGCATCCACGACCTCCAGGAAGCCGGGATCCTCCCCGGCCTGGGGTCTCTGGCGTTCGACGTCTCCGCGCAGGTTCCGCCGTCCAGCTGGTACGGCACCCTGCTCAAGGGTGTCTTCAACTTCTCACCCGCGACCACGTGGCTCGAGGCGGTCGCCTGGCTGCTCTACGTGGTGCCCGTGCTCACGCTCTTCATCCGTTCCGTGCGCAGCGCCCGTCCACGCACGTCATCTCCAGCCGCCCCCGCCGCGACTGCTGCCTCGTCCGCGGTCCTCTCCGCCGACGCCACCACCGGAGGTACCCCATGACCCGCTCCCACGGACCCGCCCAGCCGGCCCGCCACCTCGCGGCCGCGCTCGGCGCGCTCGCACTCCTCGCGCCGCTGGCCGCGTGCACGAGCAACGAGAGCGCCCCGGCCGCCGAGGGCACAAGCGCCCGGCTGACCGTCGACTCCTCGGCGGACGCGTGCACCCTCTCTGCTGCAGAGGCACCGTCGGGGAACGTCGTCTTCTCCGTGACGAACACCGGCGAGGACGTCACCGAGTTCTACCTCCTCGCCGAGGACGGGCTCCGCATCGTCTCCGAGGTCGAGAACATCGGGCCCGGTCTCACCCGCGACCTCGTGCTCGTGGCCAAGCCGGGGAGCTACATCACGGCGTGCAAGCCCGGGATGGTCGGCGACGGCATCCGGTCGGACTTCACCGTGACCGACTCCGGGACCGACGTCACGCCCACCGGCGAGCTGGCCGAGCAGATCGAGGCCGCGACGACGAACTACGTCGCGTACGTCAAGGACCAGACCGAGCAGCTCCTCACGGGAACCGAGGCCTTCGTCGCCGCGTACACGAGCGGTGACGACGAGGGCGCCCGTGCCCTCTACGCGTCGACCCGCGTCCACTGGGAGCGCATCGAGCCCGTCGCCGAGTCGTTCGGAGACCTCGACCCCCGGATGGACCTCCGACAGGCCGACCTCGAGGAAGGCCAGGAATGGACAGGCTGGCACCTCCTCGAGAAGGACCTGTGGCAGCCAGCACCCGAGGAGAACGGCGGCGCCCCGTACGTCCCGCTCACCGCAGGCGAGCGGACGCAGTACGCGGACCAGCTCCTCGCTGACACCCAGGAGCTCGACGACCGCGTCCACACGTCGGAGTTCGCCGAGCAGATCGACGCGGCGAGCATCGGCAACGGGGCGAAGGGCCTCCTCGACGAGGTCGCGACCGGCAAGGTCACCGGCGAAGAGGAGATCTGGTCCCACACCGATCTCTGGGACTTCCAGGCGAACATCGACGGCGCCAAGGTCGCCTACGACGGCTTGCGTGACGTCGTCCTCGCCCAGGACGCCGCACTCGCCGAGGACCTCGATGCGCAGTTCGTGACCATCCAGGCGCTGCTCGACGCCCAGCGCGCCGGCGACGGCTTCCGCCTGTACACCGAGCTCACCGACTCCGAGGTCCGCGAGCTGGCCGACGCGGTGAACGCGCTCGGCGAGCCCCTCTCGCGGCTCACAGCCGCCGTCGTGCTGTGACCGAGCGTCCAGAGACGGCAGAACCGGCCGGGGTCTCGCGCCGCGGCCTGCTCGGCCTCGCCGGCGCCGGGATCGCCGCGCTCGGCGCGGGGGCGGCAGGCGGGTTCGCCGCGGCCCGCGCGACCGAGCCCCCGGACGTGTCCGTCGCCGTCCGGGACGTCTACGAGTTCACCGGTGAGCACCAGGCAGGTATCACCACCCCGGTCCAGGACCGGGTCCATTTCGCAGCGTTCGACATCGTCACCGACTCTCGCGACGACCTCGTCGAGCTCCTGCGTGCGTGGACGGACGCCGCCCGACGGATGACCCGCGGCGAGCCCGCCGGAGAGCTCGGCACGACCTCGGGGCCCTACGACGCACCGCCGGACGACACGGGCGAGGCCGAGGACCTGCACGCCTCCGGGCTGACGATCACCTTCGGCTTCGGTCCGTCCCTCTTCACCGACTCCGCCGGGACGGACCGCTTCGGGATCGCGCACCGCCGCCCGGACCTCCTCGTCGACCTCCCGCACTTCCCGGCGGACGCCCTCGAAGACGCCCGCAGCGGTGGTGACATCGCTGTCCAGGCCTGCGCCGACGACCCCCAGGTCGCCGTCCACGCCATCCGCAACCTCGCGCGCATCGGCTTCGGCACCGCCACCGTGCGCTGGAGCCAGCTCGGGTACGGCCGCACCTCGTCGACCTCCACCCAGCAGGTGACGCCGCGGAACCTCTTCGGCTTCAAGGACGGCACCTCGAACATCAAGTCCGAAGAGACCCAGGCGGTCGACGACCACGTGTGGGTCCAGGCCGAAGACGCGAAGAGCACGAGCGGTCAGGACTCCGCCTGGCTCACCGGCGGCTCGTACCTCGTCGCACGGCGGATCCGCATGATGATCGAGACCTGGGACCGGTCGTCGCTGCGCGAGCAGGAGACCATCGTGGGACGGACGAAGCAGTCGGGCGCACCCCTCTCCGGCGGCGAGGAGTCGACCGAGCCAGACTTCGCACGCGCCGGCCGCGGCGGTGTCCCGCTCATCGACCCGGCGTCGCACGTGGCGCTCGCGCACCCGAGCGCCCACGGCGGTGCACGGATGCTCCGGCGGGGCTACAACTACACCGACGGCTCCGACGGCCTCGGTCGTCTCGACGCCGGACTCTTCTTCATCGCCTACGTCCGCAACCCCGCGACACAGTACGTCCCGGTCCAGAACACCCTCGCGCGGGACGACCTCATGAGCGAGTACCTGCGCCACACGGGCTCGGGCATCTGGGCCGTCCCCGCCGGTGTTCCCGCCGGCGCGACGACAGGCGGCCCGGACGGGGCGTTCGTCGGGCAGTCTCTCTTCGAGGAGTAGCAGGGTAGCGTCACCCTATGGCCGCCCACCCAGCACTCGACGACCGCGCGGCCCCGCCCGTCACGGTCGCCGCACCGGTCACGCTGCTCGCGGTCCTCACCGCGTCCTGCCTCGAGCTCGTCCGCGCGAGCGGCCCGCTCATCGACGTGGCCTTCACCTCGGGCGCCGTGACCGCCGCGCTCACCGCTCTCGGGACCTTCGCGGCAGCCGGCCTGTTCGTCCTCGTCCTCTCCGCCCGGCGCCCCCTCGACGGGCGGGTGCTCCTCCTCGGTGTCGCGGCGCTCGTCGTCGGCCGCCTGGCCGCGCAAGGGCTCGACGGCACGGTGGGCTACGGCGTGACGCTCGCGACCGTCGCTCTCGCCCTCGCGGTCGTCGTCGTCGCCGCAGCGGTCGTCGGGCGCATCTCGGGGACAGCGGTCGCTCTCGCCGTCGCGTGCGGCGTGCTCGGGTCCGCGGCCGCGAACCTCATCCTCTCGACCTGGGACGCCGTGTGGCGGCCCGGGGTCGTGGGATGGACCGTCCCCGTCGCCCTCGGTGCCGTCTCGCTGGGCCTCGCGTGGCGGCTGCGCACGCTGCCCGCCGCACCGGCCGTCCGCGGCCTGTGGGTGCTCGGACCGTACCTGGCCCTCGCTGTGTCGACCTTCGCCAACCCGGCGTTCGTCGCGTCCCAGTCGGGAACGCACCCGGCGCTCGCCGGGCTGACCGTCGCCGTCACGGCGGTCGGAGTCACGGCCCTCATGACACGGTCGCTCGTCGATGTCGCAGCGCTCCCGGCACGCTTCGACTGGGTGCTCGTCGCCGTGCTCGTCGTCGCCCCGGTGGGTCTCTTCTTCGCCCGCGACTGGCCGGGGCAGGCCGGTGCTCCCGTCTCCGTGCTCGTCCTCGTGTGCGTCGTCCTCCTGGGTACCTGCGCCACGGTCGCGCTGGCACAGGCCCTCACCCGCCCGGTCCACCGCCAGACGTCGCTGCGTCTGAGCTGGAGCGCCTCCTGCACCGGCCTGGGAGTCATCGTGCCGCTCCTCGTCTACCAGCTCGACTACGAGGTGCCGCTCGGCGTCCCGAACGCGCTCGTGCCCGTGCTCGTCTCGGTACTGCTCGCCGCCGCGGGCTTCCGGTCGCGTCGGCTCTCCCGGGCGCTGCGGGACCAGATCACCGTGGTCGATCACCCCCTCCCCCGCTCGACCGTCCGTCCCGTCGCCGCGACGGTCACCGCGCTGGCGGTCGTCGGCGCGGTCGTCGCAGCCGTCCCCGCCGCTGCGGCGGAGCAGGTGGACCGCGACCCGGCCACGCTCCGCCTCCTCGACTGGAACCTCCACTACGGGGTGAACGCGGGACCCGGGGTCGACCTCGACGAGATCGTCGAGGTCATCGACGGCTCCGGTGCAGACGTGGTCGCCCTGCAGGAGGTCTCGCGAGGATGGGTCATGGGCGGCGGCACCGACATGGCGACCTACCTCTCCGAGCAGCTCGGGATGGACTACGTCTTCGCCCCGGCGGCGGACCACCAGTTCGGCAACGTCATCCTCTGGAAGCGCTATCTCGGGGACGCCTCGGCCGTCGAGCGCACCGGTCTCCCGTACGGGATGGGTCCCCAGAGGCGTTCTGCGGTCTCCGCGACGTTCGACATGGGAGGCACACAGCTGCGGATCACCTCCGTCCACCTCCAGCACCGGGTGCAGAACACCCCGACGAGGATCGAGCAGCTGGAGACCCTCCTCGACGCCGAGCCGGTCGAGGGCGCCTACGTCCTCGCCGGGGACCTCAACGCGGAACCCGGGTGGTCCGAGACCCGGCTCCTCGAGCGGACAGGGCTCGTGAGCGCCCAGGACGCGGCCGGCGACGACACGAGGTTGACCTTCCCGAGCCACGCACCGGAGTCGCGTATCGACTGGGTGTACGGCTCCGGCATCCTCTTCAGCGAGGTCGAGGTGCTCGACACCACCGTCTCCGACCACCTGCCGATCGCCACGACGATCACCGTCGAGCCCTGAACGGCTCCCCCAGACCGAACCGACACGAACCGAGGCCGCCCATGCAGCTCGTCATCTCCGTCGCCGAAGCCCTCTCGCTGGCACTCGCCCGTGGTCCCCTGCCCAACGTCGTGCGGTCCGTCGTCGCCGAGGGATCGACCGTGCACGCGGAGATCGACCTGCGTGCCGTACCCGACCCTCCGACCGCGCTGCGGCTGGCCGCGAGCGCGCTCGGCACGGTGAGCGTCGCGCTGCGCTACACAGGCTTCGACGGCTCGGTCGCCACGTTCGAGGTCTCCGCGCAGGCTCGCGCGCTCCCGGCCCACAAGCTCCTCAACTACCTCGTGGGCCCGGTCAACCGTGCGCTCGCGAGCAGAGGGCTCCCCGACGGCCTCGTCGAGATCCGCCGGGGCACGGGCGAGCCCGTGCTCGCGATCGGTGTACGGGACGCGGTCGCCGCGGAGGTCGAGGGCGTGACGCTCACGGCGCTCGACGTGCGCGACGGGGCCGTCCACGTGACGGCCGACATCGGCGCGGTCCGGCTCCGGTAGCGGGCGACCACCGTCACCCGCGGTGGTGGCCCATCCGCGCGACCTCGGCGATGGAGCCGGAGAGCGACGGGTAGACCGTGAACGACTCGGCCACGTCGTCGACCGTGAGGCGGTGCGCGACCGCGAGCGTGATCGGGAAGATCAGCTCGCTCGCGCGCGGGGCGACGACGACCCCGCCGAGCACCACGCCGGCCTCAGGGTGGGCGAACATCTTGACGAAGCCTTCTCGGATGCCGAGCATCTTGGCGCGCGGGTTGCGGTTGAGCGGCAGGATCGTCACCGAGTACTTCGAGCTCTGGTCCTGGAGCGCCTTCTCGCTGTAGCCGACGGTCGCGATCTCCGGTGCAGTGAAGATGTTCGCCGCGACGGTACGCAGCTTGAGGGGCTGGACCGCGTCACCGAGCGCGTGGGACATCGCGACCCGACCCTGCATGGCGGCGACCGACGCGAGCGGGAAGATGCCGGTGCAGTCACCGGCCGCGTAGACGCCCCGGGCGCTCGTGCGCGAGACCTTGTCGACCTCGATGTGCCCGGACGAGGTGAGACGGACGCCGGCCTCCTCGAGCCCGAGGCCACGGGTGCTGGGGATCGACCCGACAGCCATGAGCACGTGCGAGCCGGTGACGACGGTGCCGTCGGAGAGCACGACCTCGACGTGGGCGTCGTCGCCCTCACCGACGACGCGGGCGGACTCGGCCCGTCGCCGGGACATGACCGTCATGCCGCGCGAGCGGAAGACGTCCTCGATGAGGTTCGCGGCGTCGGCGTCCTCGCCGGGCAGCACACGGTCGCGGCTGGAGACGAGGACGACCTCGGAGCCGAGAGCGTTGTACGCGCCGGCGAACTCCGCGCCGGTGACACCGGACCCCACGACGATGAGCTTGGGCGGGAGCTCCTTGAGCCGGTAGAGCTGGGTCCAGGTGAGGATGCGCTCGCCGTCGGGCTGCGCGTCCGGCAGCACGCGCGGTGTCGCCCCGGTGGCGACGAGGATGACGTCGGCCTCGAGCACGATCTCCTCGGTGTCCGTCCCCTCGGGCGACACGACGACGCGCGAGGGCCCGTCGAGGCGACCGTCGCCGATGACCATCGTGATGTTCTCGCGCTCGAGCCGGGCACGGATGTCGGCCGACTGTGCCGCAGCGAGGGCCATGACCCGCGTGTTCACGGCGGCGAGGTCGACCACCAGGCTCTGGGCTGCATCACCGGCCGCGTCGCCGACGCGGATGCCCAGCTCCGAGGCCGTGCGGCCGACCGCCATCCACTCGGCGGTCGCGATGAGCGTCTTCGAGGGCACGACGTCGGTGAGCACGGCCGCCCCACCGAGGCCCTGACGCTCCACGACCGTCACGTCGGCACCGAGCCGGCGGGCGACGAGGGCCGCCTCGTAGCCTCCGGGGCCTCCACCGAGGATGACGATGCGGGTCGCCTGGAGGTCCTGCGTCGCGGTCGGATCGGCGGGGCTGGGGACGGGCGGCGGGGTCTGGGTCTCAGTCACCGGGCCAGTATCCCCCGAACCCTCAGGAGCGACATCTTCCCCTCGGCCGGCTCTCCGGGTGTCCGTGCTCGTGGACAGCCCCGGACCCCGATAGCCTCGGTGCATGACATCCCTCTCCGCCCCCCACCACGACGTCGATCCGTTCGACCTCGCCCGCGACGCTGCGGCGCACATCGCCCGCGCGACCGGTATCGCCTCCCACGACATCGCCCTCGTCCTCGGCTCCGGCTGGGGCGGGGCGGCCGACCTCCTCGGCGAGACGGTCGCCGAGCTCTCGAGCGACGAGGTACCGGGCTTCAGCAAGCCCGCCGTCGCCGGGCACGTCGGCACGCTCCGCTCGATCCGCATCGAGGCGACGGGCAAGCACGCGCTCGTGCTCGGCTCGCGGACGCACCTCTACGAGGGCAAGGGCGTGCGCGCGGTCGTGCACGGGATGCGGACCGCGGCGGCAGCCGGCGTGCAGACGGCGATCCTCACCAACGGGTGCGGCGGCCTGAACACGGACTGGGCGCCGGGCACACCGGTCCTCATCTCCGACCACATCAACCTCACGGCGACCTCACCGCTCGAGGGTGCGACGTTCGTCGACCTCACCGACCTCTACGCCCAGCGCCTGCGCGCGCTGGCGCGCGAGGTCGACCCGTCCCTGGCCGAGGGGGTGTACGTCCAGTTCCCCGGCCCCCACTACGAGACGCCTGCCGAGGTCCGGATGGCCGGACGGCTCGGTGGAGACCTCGTCGGGATGTCGACGTCGCTCGAGGCGATCGCCGCACGTCATGCGGGCATGGAGATCCTCGGGATCTCGCTCGTGACCAACCTCGCTGCCGGCATCAGCCCGGTGCCGCTCTCGCACGGCGAGGTCATCGAGGCAGGACAGGCCGCCGGTCCGCGCATCAGCGCGCTCCTGGCCGAGATCACGAAGAGGGTGTGACATGCGCACGGAGAACCTGGACCGGCTCGTCGAGCTGGCGCACCAGTGGATCGCCGACGACCCCGACGAGAAGACCCGCGCCGAGCTGACCGAGCTCCTGCGCACCGCCGGACGACCGGAGGGCGAGCTCACGGAACCCCGTGCGGAGGCCTTCCTCGAGCTCAAGGACCGCTTCTCGGGGATGCTGCAGTTCGGCACGGCCGGGCTGCGCGGTGCGATGGCTGCCGGCCCCAACCGGATGAACCGCGCCGTCGTCATCCACGCAGCGGCGGGGCTCGCGTCCTACCTGCTCGACGAGGTCCGAGCGCTCACCGGCGACGATCAGGCGGTGCCTCGCGTGGTCATCGGGTACGACGCCCGGCACAACTCCCACGACTTCGCGATCGACACCGCGGGCGTGCTCACCGCCGCCGGTATCGAGGCGTTGCTGCTCGACCACGCCCTGCCGACGCCTGTCCTGGCCTTCGCCGTGCGCCACCTCTCGGCCGACGCGGGCGTCATGGTCACGGCGAGCCACAACCCGCCCGCCGACAACGGCTACAAGGTCTACCTGGGCGGCCGGGTCGTCGAGGGGGCTGGGCAGGGCGCACAGATCGTCCCTCCGTTCGACGCGAAGATCGCCGAGCGCATCGCGGCCGTCACCTCCGCCGTCTCCGTCCCCCGAGCCACCGAGGGCTGGACGGTCCTGGGACCCGAGCTGCTCGCCGCGTATCTCGGCGCGGTCGGCCTCCTTGCCGACGACGCAGCGCCACGGGACCTGTCGATCGTGGCCACCCCGCTCCACGGCGTCGGCGGAGCAGTGCTCCAGAGCGTGCTGCGCGCTGCCGGCTACCACGACCTGTTCCTCGTCCCCGAGCAGGCCGAGCCGGACCCGGACTTCTCGACGGTCGCGTTCCCCAACCCGGAGGAGCCCGGAGCGATCGACCTC
Source organism: Sanguibacter sp. 25GB23B1 (assembly GCF_040012415.1). NCBI lineage: Bacteria > Bacillati > Actinomycetota > Actinomycetes > Micrococcales > Sanguibacteraceae > Sanguibacter > Sanguibacter sp. 25GB23B1. The sequence continues at coordinate 25,168 of NZ_JBDYKL010000018.1, read as the reverse complement.
GCTCTCGCCTACGCGGAGACGCTCGACGCCGACCTCGTCGTCGCCAACGACCCCGACGCCGACCGGTGCGCGATCGCCGTCCGAGACCCCCGGGCCGCCCACGACCTCAAGAAGAACTCCGGGCGCGACACCGCTCGCGCCGAGGGGTGGCGGATGCTCCACGGGGACGAGGTCGGAGCGCTCCTCGGTGAGCAGGTCGCCGCCACGGCTGCGAGGACGCCCGGCGCGCTCCTCGCGAGCTCGATCGTGTCCTCTCGGCTCCTCGCCCGGATCGCGCAGGCCCACGGCCTGCAGCACGTGTCGACGCTCACGGGCTTCAAGTGGATCTCGCGCGTCGAGGGCCTCGTCTTCGGCTACGAGGAAGCCCTCGGATACTGCGTCGACCCCGCGTCGGTTCGGGACAAGGACGGGCTGAGCGCCGCGCTCCTCCTCGTCCAGCTCGCCGACCGGCTCAAGAGCGAGGGACGCACGCTCGTCGACGAGCTCGACCGGCTCGCCCGCGCGCACGGGCTCCACCTCACCGACCAGCTCTCGCTGCGGTTCTCGGACCTCGCACGCATCCCCGAGACCATGTCCCGGCTGCGCGAGGCACCACCGACGACGCTCGCAGGGTCGCCGGTCACGGAGATCGTCGACCTGGCCGAGGGCAGCGAGCACCTGCCGCCCACCGACGGTCTGCGGCTGCTCGCCGAGGACGGCACCCGGGTCATCGTGCGACCGAGCGGGACCGAGCCGAAGGTCAAGTGCTACCTGGAGGTGATCGTGCCCGTCGACGCCTCCGCGACCGACGAGGACGTCACGGCTGCGCGCCACACCGCCCGCGACCGGCTCGACGCCGTCCGCGCCGACATGGCGGCCGCCCTGGGAGTCTGAGCCCGGCACGACGAGCACAGCACGACGGGGCCCCGTCGGTCGTCAGGTCAGCGGTGCCCGCCGTGGCAGCGCTTCCCGTGGCACGTGTCGGCCACCGGGGTGGAGATCCGTGGGACCGGGACGTCGGCCCAGCTGGTGTCCGACGCGAGGTAGAACCCGGGGTACGACGGCTGGTTGTACGTCGTCTGCTGCCGAGCGACCTCGGCCCGGTACTGCGCGTCGTGCATGAGCGTGTATATCTTGCGGGTCGTCACCTCGGTCGAGAGGTACACCCGCACCGCGGACGAGTCGGCCGTTCGCACGAGGACCTCCTCGCGCCAGTCGCCCGTGATGTCGGCGACGAGGGACGGGGTGCCCTTCGTCCCGTTGTTCGTCAGCGTCCCGGTGAGCGTCTGCAACGTGCCCCGTGTCCAGTCGTCGATCGTCGGGGTCGCCGTGCCGGAGCCGTTGATCACCTGGGTGGTGCCGTCGGCCGCCCACCGGACAGCCATGTTGGTCCCCGGCGTCGGTCCGTCGAGGCGCGCGCCCGCGGCCGACCGCAGGCCGAGCGGGTCGGACCCGTCGGGGTTGCCGGCCCAGCTCTCGATCCCGCGCACGTCCGAGCGGACGTCACCGATCATCCCGCGGCCCGTGTCCCGGCCGGAGTACTGGCCGAAGAGCACCTTCCCGGTCGCGGCGTCCCGCATCGCCATGCCGTACGGGGCCCAGGTCCCGCCCTCGTGGACGGTGAAGATCTCCAGCCCCGGGCGGTCCGGGTCGATGTCCGTGACGTGCATCGCGTCTCCGTGGCCGAGGCGTGCGGAGATCCCCGGGGTGGCACTGCCCGCAGGCATCTCGCCGAACGAGCTGTAGAGGAGCGAGCCGTCGTCGTCGATCGTGGCGGACCCGTAGACGACCTCCTGCTTTCCGTCGCCGTCGACGTCGGCGGCACTCAGCGAGTGGAAGCCCTGCGTCGTCAGCGTGCCGAACTCGGGGTCCGTCCCGTCGACGCCGTGCGGCGACGCGTTGAACGGGTTGTCCATCGGAGCCCAGCCGCTGTCGACGTCCCACACCTGTGTGAGGTGCTTGCCGTCCCAGTCGTAGGAGACGAGCGTCGAGCGCGTGTAGTACCCGCGGGCGAAGACCGCGCTGGGCGTCTTCCCGTCGAGGTACGCGACGCCGGCGAGGAAGCGGTCGACCCGGTTTCCGGGCTCGATCCGCGCCATCGCGTAGTCGCCCCACAGGAGGCCGTCGTCGTGGCGTCCTGGCGCGTAGGGGATCGTCTCGAGCTCCTCGCCCGTGGCCCCGTCGAAGACCGTGAGGTACTCGGGTCCGTCGAGGATGAATCCCTCGAAGCTCCGCAGGACGTTGCGTGCGCTCCGGCTCGGCGCATAGACGTCCATGAAGTAGTCGACGAGCTCGACGGCGGACTCGCGGGACAGCGGGTAGGTGTGCGTCACGGGCTGACCGAACGCCTCCTCGAGCGTCACGGGCCAGCTGCCGGCGACGACCTCCGGGTGGTCCTGCCAGCCCATGAACATCTCGACGAGGCGCTCGTGGTAGCCCGCCGCGCTCAGGCGGTAGTCGTCCGTGTCTGCGTATCCCGCCGCAACATCCTCCTCCGTGAGGGTCACGTACTCCTCGGAGGCGACGTTCCCTGCGTCGTCGTAGGTGAGCGTTCGCGTCCCGGGCGCCGTCTTGAGCATCGTCTCCGACCGTCCGTCACCGTCGAAGTCGTAGACGAGGAACTGCGTGTAGTGCGCACCGGCACGGATGTTCACGCCGAGGTCGAGACGGTGCAGGAGGGTCCCGTCCGTCTCGTACGTGTCGATGTAGACCGGGCCGGTGTAGCCGACCTGGGAGACGTCCTTGGAGTTCGAGGGATCCCACTTGACGACGAGCTCGTACGCGCCGTCCCCGTCGACATCACCGACGCTCATGTCGTTCGCCGAGTAGGTGTACGTCTCGCCCGCAGGCGTCACGCCGTCCGCGGGCTTCGTCAGCGGCACGTCGGTGAAGGCGTCGCCCCACGGGCTCACCTTCGCGCTGATGGTCTTCTTGTAGGCGTTCGCGTTCTGGGCGCGCCCCTTGGCGGGTGCAACCTGATAGACAGAGGTCGCCGAGCCGGCGGTGTCGAGGTAGTTCGTGCTGTCGGTGACGGTGGCGATGGCCTTGCCGTCCCGGAAGACGACGAAGTCAGGGCCTGTCATGCCCGTGGCTCCGGACCCGGTGACCTCCGTCCCCAGGAGGCGCCAGCTGAGAAAGGTGCCCTCCGACGTGGACGCGGCGACGAGACCGCGGTCGAGGTGCTCGAGCTGGACCTTCGGCTGGTTCGGCGAGGGGCGGCCACCAGCAGTCACCGGGGCGATACCGGTGAGGACGAGGCCGACGCCCGCTACGAGGCAGACCCCCGCGCGGGCGAAGGAGCGAGAACTCATCTTTGAATCCTTTCAATCGGCCGGGAGTCGGCGATCTCTCATGCATCGAGCCGCTGTCCCCCGGATGGGCGTGGGTCGGACGTCCTTGACCGACCTGCGCAAGAGAGCGCTTTCCCAGACCGAGTATTCGGGACACAACGCCCATGCGCAACCCCACGCCGGACCCAGACGTCGCGCAGCGTATGCAGGAGCCTCAGCCCGCGGACCCCGCCTCGTCCGCCTCGACCGCGGCGTTCCACTCACGTTTCTCGCTGCGCCACGTCTCTTCGGTGCGGCCGCGCCGCCAGTAGCCAGAGGCGGACATCCTGGCGGCCGGGACGGCGTGCTCGAGACGCAGGTACCGGCGCAGGTCGCGGACGAACCCGGCGTCCCCGTGGAGGAAGACGTCCGGGGTGCCTGGTGGGAGGTCCCACGAGCACACCACCTCGACGAGGCTCGGGGTGATGCCCGGCTCGGCGGCGTCCCGGTGCACCCATGTGACGAGATCTCCCTCGACCGGCGCCGCGACGGTCGCCAACGGCATCTCGTCACTGGTCGTGCCGACCTCGACGAACACCTTCGCGCGAGCCGCCTCCGGGAGCACCTCGAGAGCCGCCGCGATCGCCGGGAGGGCGCTCTCGTCACCGATGAACAGGTACCAGTCCGCATCGACCGCAGGCGCGTACGCTCCCCCGGGTCCGAGGAACGAGATCTCGTCGCCGGGCTGTGCCCGCGCCGCCCACGGCCCGGCGATCCCCTCGTCCCCGTGGACGACGAAGTCGAGCGTGATCTCGCCACGGGCGCTGTCCCAGCGGCGGACGGTGTACGTGCGCAGCCGCTCCCTCTGCCCCTCGATCTCCGGAGCGAACTGGAGCTTCACGTACCGGTCGGTGAACCCGGTCGGGTCGAGCAGCGCGAGCCCGTCCCCCGCGAGGACGAGACGCACCATGTGCTCCGCGATCCGCTCGGTGCGGACCACGGTCACACGCGTGACAGGTCGTTCTCTCTTCTGGGGTGCAGCGCTCGGCGCGCTCTGCGGACCAGGCAGCTCAGTACGCACCGTCGGTGACGTCGACGCTGCCGGGGCCGGACGTCTTGGCAGGATCACCATGGCTGCCTCCGACCGGGTTCCCCGTCTCGTCGAGGTCGGCGAGACCGGCGAGCACGGCGGCCGTCCCGGAGAGCCCGAGGCGGGTGGCTCCGGCACCGATCATGGCGAGTGCGTCCGCGGCCGTGCGGACGCCGCCGCTGGCCTTGACGCCCAGCCGGTCCCCGACGGTGCGAGCCATGAGCGCGACAGCGTGCACGGTCGCGCCACCGGCAGGGTGGAAGCCGGTCGACGTCTTGACGAAGTCTGCCCCCGCCGTCTCGGCGGCACGGCACGCCTGGACGATCTCGTCGTCGGTCAGCGCTGCCGACTCGATGATGACCTTGAGGACCACCGGACGAGGCGCAGCGCCCCGCACGGCGGCGATGTCGCCCACCACGTACTCCCAGTGACCGGCCTTGACGGCCCCGAGGTTGATGACCATGTCGACCTCATGAGCACCCGCGCGGACGGAGTGTGCCGCCTCAGCAGCCTTCACCTGGCTGGGGTGAGCGCCGGACGGGAACCCGCAGACCGTGGCGATCTTCACGGTGCTGCCGGCCGGCATGGCGAGGGGCAGCATCGACGGTGACACGCAGATCGAGTACGTGCCCAGCTCCGTGGCCTCCTCAGCGAGGGCCGCGACGTGCGCGGGGGTCGACTCGGGCTTGAGCAGCGTGTGGTCGACGAGCTGCGCCAGCTCGTCGGCGTCCATGGTCGTGTGGCTCATGTTCTTCTCCATCGTTCGAGGCGTGCGGAGGGCGGTGTCGGGACGCTCAGGGCGTGGTGTGCGCGGCGAAGGCAGCGATGATGCGCTCGCCGAGGGCGTGCCGCTCGTCGTGGTGGACGAACGCACTCCAGGCGGCGGCGAGCGTCGCGTCGCGAAGGTCGTCGAGCGTCCACCCGGCCTCCTCGACGAGGAGAGTCATCTCTCGGGTCATCGACGTCCCGGACATGAGCCGGTTGTCGGTGTTGATCGTCACGGCGAAGTCGAGGTCGCGCAGGCGCGAGATCGGGTGCTTGGCGATCGAGACGGCCGCGGCCGTCTGGACGTTCGACGACGGGCAGAGCTCGAGCGGTACCTGGTTGTCCCGGATCCAGTGGGCCACGAGCCCGAGGACGGGCGAGTCCGTGCCGAGTCCCTCGATGTCCTCGACGATGCGGACACCGTGGCCGATGCGGCTGGCCTGACCGAGGTGCACCGCCTCGGCGATCGAGTCGACGCCGGCAGCCTCCCCCGCGTGGATCGTCACGGGGAAGGACGCGTCGTTGAGCGTGCGCCACGCTGACGGGAAGCGGGACGGCGGGAAGCCGTCCTCGGCCCCGGCGATGTCGAAGCCGACGACGCCGCGGTCGCGGTTGGCGAGAGCGAGCTCGACGATCTCGTCCCAGCGGTCGGCGTGGCGCATCGCTGTGACGAGCTGACCGACGCGGATGTCCTGACCGAGCTCGGCCGCCATCGCGACCCCCTCGTCGAGCCCGGACTGGACGGCGTCCACCGTCTCCTGGAGCGTGAGGCCGCCGGTGAGGTGCTGCTCGGGGGCCCAGCGCTGCTCGGCGTAGACGACACCGTCGGCGGCGAGGTCCAGCACCGACTCTCGAGCGACACGGCGCAGCGCGTCAGCCGTCTGCATGACGGCGATCGTGTGGTCGAAGGTCTCGAGGTAGCGCACGAGGGAGCCCGAGCTGGCGGCGTCGACGAACCAGGCGCCGAGCGCGTCCGCGTCGGAGGCGGGCAGCTCGTGGCCGATCTCGAGCGCGAGGTCGATGATGGTCTGCGGGCGCAGTCCACCGTCGAGGTGGTCGTGCAGGAGGACCTTGGGCAGGGCGGCGATGGGGAGCTCAGACGTCATGGGACAACGGTACCGCTGCGGCCTGCGGCATCACGCCGGATCGACGTCCTCCTCGTCGACCGGTACCACCCACGCCTGGTCGAGGACGTCGGCCTCGTCCGCACCGCCCGCCAGGTCAGGTCGCGCCGTGCCCGGGTCGTAGTCCTCGGGCACCGCGGCGGTCTCGACGTGCGCGGGGACGAGCGGTCGCTCGATCTCGTCGACGAGGTTCACCGCCTCGTCGAGGTCGTGGCTGATGATGCCTGCGTCGCGCAGCGCGTCGTCTCCGGGGACGGTGCTCATGTCGATCCTCCTCGTTGTTCCGACAGGACGGACGCCGCGCAGGACGCTCGCGGGCCACCTGTCCATGCTCGTCCTCGGCGCGTGCCGGTGCCACCCGAGCCTCGACGGCAGCTCCCACGGCCCGGCGCCTCAGCCAGTCCCGCGGGTCGCCTCGATGATCGACATCGTCGCTCCGAGCAGGGCGAGCGCGACGACGACCCCGACGATCCGTACGAGCACGTCCCAGGTCACGGCGCGGCGCCCGCCCCGCAGCTCGTGTGCGGGGCCGCGATGCGCGAGGCGTACAGCCACGTAGACGACGAGCGCCGCGGACGCTCCGCCGACGAGTGCCACGTCGGCGCGGATGGCTGTCATCGCGAGGAGGAGCCCGCCCAGCGCGGCACCGAGGAGGGTGCGCTGCCACGCGAGCGCGGTGCGCTCGTGCTGGGCGCCGGGCGGGAACGCGTCCGGCGGGGTCGCGTCGTCCGGGACGGAGTCCACACCGCCCCCTAGAAGGCCGACGTGATGGCGTACACAGCGAGGAAGAGCGCCATGGCCACGACGCCTGCGACGAGAGCAGGCAGCGCGGTCGGCGCCGGCAGCGGGGTGCCGGTGCGCAGGGCTCGCTCGTTGCGCCGCCACGTGCGCAGCGCGTAGAGGGCGAGACCCGCACCGGCGAGGCACGCGATCGCTGCGATGAGGTCGAGGACCAGGGGCAGCTCGGTGAACGACGCGAAGGACGTCAGGGCGACCCCTCCCGCGACGAGACCGAGCCCCGTGCGCACCCAGGCGAGCGCCGTGCGCTCGTTGGCGAGAGAGAATCGGACGTCCGGCTCGCTCCCGTGGTCATACACCGAGCGCGGGCGGCGGTCCTCCGGCACGTCAGTCGAGGCGAGCCAGGATGAGGTCGCGAGGGACCACCGCCTGGTCGCTGATCGTCACGGCAGATCGAGCAGAGTCGAGAGCGCGCGCGAACCGCTCCGGCGTGTCCGTGTGGAGCGTGAGGATCGGCTGCCCCTTGACCACCCGGTCGCCCGGTCGCGCGTGGATCTCGACGCCCGCGCCGGCCTGGACGGCATCCTCCTTGCGGGCTCGCCCCGCCCCGAGACGCCATGCCGCGACGCCGACGTCCATCGCGTCGAGGCTCGCCACGACGCCGTCGCGCTCGGCGACGACCTGCTCCGTCTCGGTCGCGACGGGAAGGGTCGCGTCGACGTCGCCGCCCTGGGCGGTGATCATCGCGCGCCAGCGATCCATCGCGCGGCCGTCGCCGAGGGCAGCGCGGACCTCGTCCGCCCCGACCTCGCGGCCAGCGGCGGCGAGCATCTCGACGGCGAGGGCGACAGTGAGGTCGACGACGTCGGCCGGGCCTCCACCAGCGAGGACCTCGACGGACTCGCGCACCTCGAGGGCGTTGCCGGCGGTGAGACCGAGCGGCGTGGACATGTCCGTGATGAGTGCGACGGTGCGCACGCCCGCGTCCGTGCCGAGGTCGACCATCGTCCGCGCGAGCTCGCGAGCCTGGGCCTCGTCCTTCATGAAGGCGCCCGAGCCGACCTTGACGTCGAGGACGAGCGCTCCCGTGCCCTCGGCGATCTTCTTGCTCATGATCGACGAGGCGATGAGCGGGATCGCCTCGACGGTCCCCGTGACGTCACGCAGGGCGTAGAGCTTGCGGTCCGCGGGAGCGAGCCCGGAGCCTGCCTGGCAGATGACTGCGCCGACGCTCTCGAGCTGGGCCATCATCTCGTCGTTGCTCAGCGCGGCACGCCAGCCCGGGATGGACTCGAGCTTGTCGAGCGTGCCACCCGTGTGACCGAGCCCCCGGCCGGACAGCTGCGGGACCGCGACGCCGAACACGGCGACGAGCGGGGCGAGAGGCAGCGTGATCTTGTCTCCCACGCCACCGGTGGAGTGCTTGTCCGACGTCGGCCGGGACAGCGAGGAGAAGTCCATCCGCTCGCCCGAGGCGATCATCGCGGAGGTCCAGCGCGCGATCTCGGCCCGGTCCATGCCGTTGAGCAGGATCGCCATGTTCAGGGCGGCCATCTGCTCCTCGGCGATGACGCCGCGCGTGTACGCGTCGATGACCCAGTCGATCTGCTCGGGGGTCAGGGTGCCGTGGTCGCGCTTGACGCGGATCACGTCGACCGCGTCGAAGGCCTCGGCGCGCCCGGCGCCGGCTCCGTTCGCGGGGAGGGTGCTCGTGGTCTGTTCGCTCATCGTCTCGTCCTCAATCGTTCATGCTCGTTCGACGAGGTCGTCCGGGCCGAAGGCGTCGGGCAGCACCTCGCTCATGGGTCTGATGCCGCTCGTCGTCTCGACCTGCAGGTGCGGTCCGCCGTGCTCCCACAGGAGCTGTCGGCAGCGTCCGCAGGGCATGAGCGTGTTGCCGTGGCCGTCGACGCAGGTGAACGCGACGAGGCGACCGCCGCCGGTGGCGGCGAGCGACGAGATGAGCCCGCACTCCGCGCAGAGCACGACGCCGTAGGCGGCGTTCTCGACGTTGCAGCCGACGACCACACGACCGTCGTCGACGAGCGCTGCAGCCCCGACAGGGAACCGCGAGTACGGCGCGTACGCGCGGGTCATGATCTCCCGTGCCGCGGCACGCAGGGCAGGCCAGTCGACCGCGAGGTCGACCTGGTCGGGGTGGTCCTGAGGTGTGGCGTTCATCGTCACTCCTTGACGTACGCGACGCCGGACGCACCCGGTGGCCGCGACCGACCGACGAGGCCGGCGACCGCGAGAAGCGTCACGACGTACGGGAGCATGAGCATGAACTGGCTCGGCACCGGGGCGCCGACGATGCTCAGCGCACCCTCGAGGTTGGACGCGAAACCGAAGAGGAGCGCGGCCATCGCGGCCCGGACGGGGTCCCACTTGCCGAAGATCACGGCCGCGAGAGCGATGTACCCGGCACCAGCCGTCATGCCCTTGCCGAAGGACGAGACCGAGACGACCGTGTAGAACGCGCCACCGACACCGACGATCGCTCCCGCGATGACGAGAGCGCGGTAGCGGACCCGCTGGACCTTGATGCCGACGGTGTCGGCAGCCTTGGGGTGCTCGCCGACGGCGCGGACCCGCAGTCCCCACCGGGTCCGGTAGATCGCGAACCACACGGCGGGGACGGTGATGTACATGAGGTAGACGATGACCGACTGGTCGAACAGGGCCGGGCCGATGATCGGGATGTCGGAGAGGAACGGGATCTCGACGGTCGGGAACCGGGTCGTCCTGTTGAGCGTCGCAGCCTCGGGGACGAGCACCTGCGTGTAGAGGAACCCCGTGAGGCCGACGACGAGCACGTTGAGCACGACGCCGACGATCACCTGGTTGACGCGGTACGTGATCGTGAAGACACCGAGGACGAGCGCCACGAGGGCCCCCGCCACGACCGCCGCCACGAGACCGAGCCACGGGCTCTGGGTGATCGATCCGACGACGGCAGCGCAGAACGCTCCCGCGAGGAGCTGGCCCTCGATCGCGATGTTCACGACCCCGGCCTTCTCGCCCACCGCTCCGCCCAGAGCACCGAAGACGATCGGCACCGAGAGCAGCACCGCACCGCCGATGAGCCGGACCACCGGGAAGTCGCGGGAGGACCCCGCCCCTGCCCATGCCAGGAAGGCGATGAGGACGAGGACGGCGAAGACGACCGACACGATGACCGGCACGGCCTTGTTCGACCGGACCCTGAGGAAGGACAGCACCGTGAGGAGCACGAGGACGACGACGCATGCCCAGGCGACCCCCATGCCCGGCACCGAGACGTCGGGGATCTGGAAGAAGTCGCCCTCGGAGGAGAAGCGGAACAACGTCCTGCCCTCCCGTGAGGAGAGCAGGAGCAGCAGCGCGAAGAGCGCCGTCACGATCGAGAACGCGATCGGTGCCTTGGGGCTGGTGACGGTGACGTGCCGGAGCTGGTCGGAGACCGGGCCTGCGCTGGGCACCGGTGCGGCGTGGACGGCGGTCATGCTGCCACCTCCTTCTTGTCACGACGCGTGCGGCGCTTGGCGCCGGGCTGCGGGAGGCGGAACACGGCGCGCACGAGTGGCGGCGCCGCGATGAACAGGACGATGAGCGCTTGGACGACGGAGACGATCTCGATCGGGACCCCCTGCGATGCCTGCATGACGGAGCCCCCGGCCTTGAACCCGCCGAAGAGTATCGCTGCGGCGAGCACGCCGAACGGTGAGGACCGGCCGAGGAGCGCCACGGTGATCGCGTCGAAGCCGATCCCCGAGTCGATGTCGGAGCTGAAGCCCGTGGTGACGGTGCCGAGCACCTGGGTCGCTCCGGCGAGGCCGACGAGACCGCCGACGACGAGCATGACGTAGACGGTCGTGCGCGGGACGTCGATGCCTGCCACGCGTGCCGCCTCGGGGTTCTCTCCCACGGCACGGAATGTGAAACCGGCCCGGGAGCGCTGGAGGAGCCACCACGTGAACACGACGGCGAGCAGCGCGAAGACGAAGCCGAGGTGCAGCGGGAACTGGTCGCCGAGGATCTGCGGCATGATCGACGACTCCTTCATCGGGGCCGTCTTGGGGTTGGAGGAACCGGCGGCCTGGAGCAGGCCGGGCGTCGCCAGCAGATAGGCGAGCAGGTAGAACGCGATGTAGTTGAGCATGATCGTCACGATCACCTCGTGCGCGCCGGTGAACGCCTTGAGCAGACCGGCGATCCCGGCCCACAGGGCACCGGCCGCGATTCCCGCGACCATGGCCACGAGCATGTGCAGCGGCCACGGCATGCTGAGGCCGAAGCCGACCCAGCCGGCAGCGATGGCGGCGACGAGCATCTGGCCCTGTCCACCGATGTTGAACAGCCCGGCACGGAAGCCGAGGGCGAGGCCCAGCCCCGCCCCGATGAGTGGCGTGGCGTAGTTCAGAGAGACCGTGAGCGGTCGGATCGCCGTCGCGAGGTCGTCCGCACGGTAGTTCCACACGGCTCCGCGGAACAGGGCTGCGTATGCCTCACCCACGGAGGTGCCGACCGCGGAGAAGGTGTCCCCGGGCCGGGAGAAGAAGTACCTCGCGGCCGCCTGGACGTTCTCGTCGGTGGTGGCGATCATGATCGAACCCGCGACGATGGCGAGCACGATCGCTCCGAGGGACACGAGCCAGCTGCCCGAGATGATGCGATGGAAGGCGTCGGCCCACCGGGTGTCGTCGCCGTCGCGCGGGGCGAGGTCGCGCTTCCCGGCGGCGTCGGCCGGTTGCTGCTGCGGTGCTGCAGCGGCCTCGTTGTCCGCGTCGGCGGCGTACTGGTTGCGCTCGTCCGGCGTGCTCATGCCGCGTCCGTCCCTTCAGGTGCGATGCCGGCCATCATCAGGCCGAGCACGTCGCGGGGCGTCGTCGACGGCACGATGCCGACGACGCGTCCGCGGTACATCACGAGGATGCGGTCGCCGAGTGCGACCGCCTCGTCCAGCTCGGTCGCCACGACGATCACGGGCACGCCCGAGTCACGGGTCGCGACGATCCTCTTGTGGATGAACTCGATGGAGCCCACGTCGACACCGCGTGTCGGTTGGGAGGCGACGAACAGCCGCAGGTCGCGAGACAGCTCGCGCGCCAGCACCACCTTCTGCTGGTTTCCTCCGGAGAGGCGCCCGGCCAGCGCGTCGATCCCCTGCGTTCGGATGTCGAACTCCTCGACCGCGCTGCGCGCGAAGTCGTCGCGGGTCTTGAGCTGCAGGACGCCTCGACGCACGAAGGGAGGCCCGTCCGTGCGGTCGAGCATGAGGTTCTCTGCGACCGAGAAGGACCCGACGAGACCGTCGACGTTGCGGTCCTCGGGCACGAAGCCCACGCCGGCGTCGAGGAAGCTCCGGACGGACCGGCCTACGAGGTCCCGCCCGTCGAGGCGGATGCTTCCGGCGGACGGCTGCACGAGCCCGAGGAGCGAGTCGGCGAGCTCGGTCTGACCGTTGCCCTGGACGCCCGCGATGACGAGCACCTCGCCCCCACGGACGGTGAAGCTCACGTCGTCGACGAGCACGGCTCCGGTGGGGTCGGTGATCTCGAGGTTCTCCACCTCGAGTGCGGCCTTGCTGTACTGCGGTGCGTCCTTGTGGACGGTGAGCTCGACTGCGCGGCCGACCATGAGGGCAGCCAGCTGTGCGTCGGTGGACGTGGCCTCTGCCTCCCCGACGACCGCGCCACGGCGGATGACGGTGATGCGGTCCGCGATCGCGCGGACCTCGCGCAGCTTGTGCGTGATGAAGACGATCGCCGTGCCGGAGTTGCGGAGCTGGCGCATGATGCCCATGAGCTCGTCCGTCTCCTGGGGCGTGAGGACGGCGGTCGGCTCGTCGAAGACGAGGACCTTCGCGTCGCGCGAGAGGGCCTTGATGATCTCCACGCGCTGCTGGACACCGACGGGCAGGTCCTCGACGACCGCGTCGGGGTCGACGTGGAAGCCGAAGCGGGCGGCGATCTCCGTGACCTTGGCGCGCGCGGCATCGAGGTCGAGCCGTCCGAGCCCGCGGGTCTGCTCGTGGCCGAGCATGACGTTCTCGGCGACGGTGAAGACGGGGACGAGCATGAAGTGCTGGTGCACCATCCCGATCCCGGCCGCCATCGCGTCACCGGGGCCGGCGAAGCGCTGGGCGACGTCGTCGAGGAGCACCTCGCCCTCGTCGGCGGTGTACAGGCCGTAGAGGACGTTCATCAACGTCGACTTGCCGGCACCGTTCTCCCCGAGGAGGCAGTGCACCTCGCCGGGCTCGATGGTGAGGTTGATGTTGTCGTTGGCGACCAGCGCACCGAAGCGCTTGGTGATGCCACGGAGCTCGAGCTTCATTGACCGCGATCCTTGCGAGCGGGAGGAGGGAGACACGACGACGCTCTCCCCGCGGAGGAGCAGGTCCTCTGCGGGGAGAGCGTCAGGGTGTCACTGGCTGAGGTACGAGGTGACCGTGACGTCACCGGCGATGATCGACTCCTTGAGAGCGTCGACCTCGTCGACGAGCTCCTGGTCGACCTTGTCCTCGAAGTTGTGGAGCTCGGCCAGTCCGACCCCACCGTTCTCGAGGGTCCCGACGTACGCCTCGGCGTCGAAGGAGCCGCTGCCCGCAGCCATGATCGTGTCGTAGACGGAGACGTCCATCTGCTTGAGGATCGAGGTGAGGATGAGGTCCTCCGTGCTGGGGTCCGTCACGAAGACGTCGGCGTCGACACCGATGAGGGCGATCTCACGGCCGGAGTCCGCGATCGCGTCCATGGCCGACTGGTAGATGGGGCCACCCACGGGGAGGAGGACGTCGACACCCTGGTCGATGATCCCGGCTGCCGTCTCCTTGGCCGTGTCGTTCGCTGCAAAGCTACCCGTGAAGGAGCCCTGGTCGCCGCCGGTGTAGCCGATGACCTCGACCGCGGTGCCCTTGACCTCGTTGTAGTGGTCGACGCCCTGCTTGAAGCCGTCCATGAAGATCGTCACGGTCGGGAACGGCTGGCCGCCGAAGGTACCGACCTTGCCCGCCTCCGAGTAGCCGGCCGCGAGGTAGCCCGCGAGGAACGCCGCCTGGGCGGTGTCGTAGACGAGGGGCTTGATGTTCTCTGCGTCCTTGACGCCGTCGAAGTCGTTGTCGGCTGCGTCGTCGACGAGGACGAAGTCGATGTCCGGGTTCGAGGTCGCGGACTCGACAGTGGCCGCGGAGAGCGCGAAGCCGACCGAGACGATGGTCTCGCAACCCTCTGAGACGAGGGACTCGAGGTTGGGCGCGAAGTCCGTCTCGGAGTCCGACTGGACCTCGGCGTGCTCAGCACCGAGCTCGTCGGAGGCCTTGACCAGGCCCTCGTAGCTCAGCTGGTTGAAGCTCTTGTCGTCGAAGCCGCCCTCGTCCGAGACGATGCACGGGCGGTAGTCGGAACCCACGGCGGAGGTCGCGGTGCCCTCGGCCGTCTCCTCCGGCGCGCTACCACAAGCGGTCAGGGCCAAGGCTGCGATGGCACCCGTCGCCGCGAACTGAGCAACTCTCTTCACGTGGAACTCCTGTTGATCTCGTTGAGGAACCAGCCCGGTGAAACCAGAGAAGGCAAGCGCCCTTGCTACGCGCGCTCTTGTGGTCGGACGGCTCGTGTTCCCCCGAAGAATACGGTTCGATCTGTCTCGTCGAGGTTACTAGGACGTAACAGCGTCGCTTCGTTACCAAAGCGCAAAACTCCGTCTGTCCCATGGGACGCAAGGGTCCACGCCTCGGGATCTACCCGCCTGTGCGCCTCCGGACGGCTCGCGCTGGCCCTATCGGGGCCGGCGGTCGCCGCCGCTCGCGGCGACCCGCGACAGCAGCGCCACCCCTGCGGAGATCGCCGACTCGTCGACGCGCAGGTCTCCCTGGTGGATGTCGAAGGTGTGGCCGCCGGGCGTCCTCGTCCCGAGGCGGGCCATCGCTCCCGGCACCTTCGTGAGGTACCAGGCGAAGTCCTCGCCGCCGAGGGACTGCTCGGTGAGCACCACCGAGTCCTCGCCGAGCACCTCGTGCGCGGCGGCCTCGAGCACTCCGGTGCACCGACCGTCGTTCTCGACCGGCGGGACTCCCCGCTGGTGGTGAACCTCGACCTCGACGCCGTAGGGCTCCGCGACCTGCTCGACGGCGTCGTGGAGGACCTGTGCCGCGTGCTCCCACGCCCGCACGTCGAGGCAGCGCAAGGTGCCGCGCACCGTACCCGTCGTGGGGATGGCGTTGTGCGCCTGCCCGGCGTGGACCGCCCCCCAGGTGAGGTTGACGCCCGAGCGCGGGTCGAGGCGGCGCCCGAGGATGGCCGGCACCTGGGTGATCACCTGACCGAGCGCGTAGACCACGTCCCCCGTGAGGTGCGGCCGGGACGTGTGCCCTCCGCTCGACGTGATCGTCACGGTCACCTCGTCGGACGCCGACGTGATCGGACCGATCCTCGTCCCGATCGTCCCCGCGTCGACCTTCGGGTCACAGTGCAGCGCATAGATCTCGCCGACACCGTCGAGCACGCCCTGGTCGAGCAGGTCGAGGGCTCCCCCGGGCTGGACCTCCTCGGCCGGCTGGAAGACGAGCCGGACCGCTCGGGTCAGCTCGCCGGCCGTGTGCAGCTCGGCGAGGACGAGGCCGACACCGAGCACGATGGTCGTGTGCACGTCGTGGCCGCAGGCGTGGGCGACCCCACGCACGGTGGAGGCGTAGGGCAGGCCGGACGTCTCGGTGAGCGGCAGGGCGTCGATGTCGGCGCGCAGAGCGAGCCGACGCTGGCCGGTGAGGGCCGCGCTGGGACCGATGTCGCACGTGAGACCGGTGCCGGTGAGCAGCCGAGGCTCGAGCCCGGCTCGCCGGAGCCGCTCCGCGACGAGGGCGGTCGTCCGGGTCTCGGTGCGCGCCACCTCGGGGTGCGCGTGGATGTCACGCCGGATCGCGACGAGCTCGTCGTGGAAGCCCTCGACGAGCGTCCTGATCCTCTCGGCCGTGACGAAAGAGCTCACAGCAGCTCGTCCATCCCGCGTTCGCGCAGCTCGGTGACGATGTCCTTGACCTGCTGCGCCCGCGCGCGCGTCGTGACGAGGAGCGCGTCCGGGGTGTCCACGACGACCACGTCGTCGAGGCCGAGGATGGTCACCACCCGCCCGCTCGCGGGGACCACGACGGATCCGGCGCTCTGCACGCGCACGACGGAGCCTGCGTCGCCGAGGACCTTGGACCCGGAGTCGTCCGCCGCCGGGAGGAGGGCCGCGAGCGAGTTGAAGTCACCGACGTCGTCCCAGCCGAAGTTGCCGGGGACGACGACCACTCCACCCGCGTCGGCCACGGGCTCCGCGACCGCGTGGTCGATCGCGATCTTCTCGAGCGCCGGCCACACCCGCGCGACGACCTCGTCCCGCTCGGGGGTGTCCCACGCCTTCGCGATCGTCCGGAGCCCGGCGTGCAGGGCGGGGCGCTGCGCCGCGAGGTGGTCGAGGAGCACGGAGACCTTCGTGATGAACATCCCTGCGTTCCAGCGGTACTCCCCCGTCGCCAGGTACTGCTGCGCGGTCGTGGCGTCGGGCTTCTCCGTGAAGCCCACGACGTGCATCGCGCTCGGTGCGCCTTCGAGACCGAGCGGCTCGCCGCTGTGGATGTAGCCGAAGGCAGTGGACGGCCGAGAGGCCGCGATACCGATGGTCACGACGTAGCCGTCCTCGGCTGCGCGGACGCCCTCGCGCACGGCCTGCTCGAACGAGTCCTTGCCGGCGATGACCTGGTCCGCGGCGAACGAGCCGATGACGACGTCGCCGTGACGCTCCGCGAGCACCGCGGCGGCGAGCCCGATCGCTGCCATGGAGTCGCGCGGCGACGGCTCGGCCAGGAGGTTCTGCGCGTCGATCTCGGGGAGCTGCGCGCTCACGGCCTCGACGTGGGCCACACCCGTGACGACGACGACACCGGACTCACCGGAGAGAGGCACGATCCGGTCCATGGTCGCCTGGATGAGGGAGCGACCGGACCCGGTGAGGTCGTGGAGGAACTTCGGCGCGCCCGAGCGCGAGAGCGGCCACAGCCTCGTCCCTGCTCCGCCGGCCGGGATGACCGCATAGAAGTTGGGGACGCGGGCTGAGGGAGTCGATGACATACCTCTGAGCATAAACAACGATTCGTCTGTGGATTGCGTCACAAAAGCCAAACAGAGGCGCCGGGGGACGACCGCCCGGGCGCGACCACCGCCCAACACTCACTAGAGTGAAGGCTGACAAACGGTCCGGGCAACGATGCCTGGTACCTCAACGGGAGCACCGGACTCGCCAGTTCCGCCCCCCTGACTCGCCACAGGAGGCGCCAAAGTGCCCAGTGCACCAGCTGGCACGCTGTACCGCGGCCGTGAAGGTATGTGGTCCTGGGTCGCGCATCGCGTGACCGGCGTGCTGATCTTCTTCTTCCTGCTCGTCCACGTGCTGGACACCGCACTCGTGCGTGTCTCGCCCGAGGCCTACAACGCGGTGATCGGCACCTACCAGACCCCGGTGATGGGTCTCGGCGAGGCCGGCCTCGTCGCAGCCATCGTCTTCCACGCGTTCAACGGTATCCGCATCATCCTGGTCGACTTCTGGGCCAAGGGTCCCAAGTATCAGCGCGTGATGCTCTGGGTGGTCCTCGGCCTCTTCGTCGTGACCATGGCCGGATTCCTGCCACGCCACCTCATGCACGTCTTCGGGGGGAACTGATGAGCTCCGCACCTGCCATCGCGAACCCTCGCGACTCCTACAAGCGGCAGAAGTCCACGCGCTCGAACTTCGAGCTCTACGGCTGGGTCTTCATGCGTGCCTCGGGCGCCGTCCTGCTCGTCCTCGTCTTCGGCCATCTCTTCGTCAACCTCATGGTCGGCGACGGGGTGAACGCGATCGACTTCGCGTTCGTCGGAGGCAAGTGGACCTCGCCGTTCTGGCAGGTCTGGGACCTGCTCATGCTCTGGCTGGCGATGATCCACGGCACCAACGGCGTGCGCACGATCATCAACGACTACGCCGAGCGCCCCATGGTCAGGCTCTGGCTGAAGATCTCGCTCTACGTCGCGTTCGTCGTCGTCACCGTGCTCGGCACGCTCGTGGTCTTCACCTTCGAGCCGTGCCCGGTCGGCTCTCCGGCGGACCTGCTGCCGTCCATCTGCTTCGACTGACCCACCTACCAACTCGCCTCGAGGAGGCATCGCCCACGATGCAAACCCACCAGTACGACGTCGTCATCGTCGGCGCGGGCGGCGCAGGCATGCGCGCCGCCCTCGAGTCATCCGGCGAGGTGCGCACCGCCGTCATCTCGAAGCTCTACCCCACGCGCTCGCACACAGGTGCCGCGCAGGGCGGGATGTGCGCCGCACTGGCCAACGTCGAGGAAGACAACTGGGAGTGGCACACGTTCGACACCGTCAAGGGCGGCGACTACCTCGTCGACCAGGACGCTGCCGAGATCATGGCCAAGGAGGCGATCGACGCCGTCCTCGACCTCGAGCGCATGGGCCTGCCCTTCAACCGCACGCCCGAGGGCAAGATCGACCAGCGCCGCTTCGGCGGTCACACCCGCAACCACGGCGAGGCCGCCGTCCGCCGTTCCTGCTACGCAGCGGACCGCACCGGGCACATGATTCTCCAGACGCTCTACCAGCAGTGCGTCAAGCAGGAGGTCGAGTTCTTCAACGAGTTCTACGTCCTGGACCTTCTCGTCGACCACGACCTCTCGGCCGGGCACGTCCCGGACGGCGAGGCCGTCAACGTCACCGGCGTGGTCGCGTACGACCTCGCGACCGGCGAGATCCACGTCTTCCAGGCGAAGTCCGTCATCATCGCCACCGGCGGTGCCGGGAAGATCTTCAAGACGACGTCGAACGCCCACACCCTCACCGGCGACGGCATGGCGCTCGCCCTGCGCCGCGGCTTCCCGCTCGAGGACATGGAGTTCTTCCAGTTCCACCCGACGGGCCTCGCCGGCCTCGGCATCCTCCTCTCGGAGGCAGCCCGAGGCGAGGGCGGGATCCTGCGCAACTCCGACGGCGAGCGCTTCATGGAGCGCTACGCACCGACGATCAAGGACCTCGCCCCGCGCGACATCGTGGCCCGCTCCATGGCCCTCGAGGTCCGCGAAGGCCGTGGCTGCGGCCCGAACAAGGACTACGTCCTGCTCGACCTCACGCACCTCGAGCCGGCCCACATCGACGCCAAGCTCCCGGACATCACAGAGTTCGCCCGGACGTACCTCGGCATCGAGCCGTACACGGAGCCGATCCCGGTGTACCCGACGGCCCACTACGCCATGGGTGGCATCCCGACCAACGTCGACGCCGAGGTGCTCCGCAACAACACCGACACCGTCCGTGGTCTGTACGCCGCCGGCGAGGTCGCCTGCGTGTCGGTCCACGGCTCGAACCGCCTGGGCACCAACTCCCTGCTCGACATCAACGTGTTCGGCAAGCGGGCTGGACGGGCCGCGGCGGCGTACGCCAAGACGGTCGACTACCTCGAGATCCCTGCCGACGCGACCACCTCCGTGGTGGCGCAGCTGGACGAGATGCGCGAGCGGCCTACCGGTGAGCGTGTCTCCGACCTGCGGTCGGCGCTGCAGGAGTCGATGGACCTCAACGCCCAGGTGTTCCGCACCGAGGACTCGCTGCGGCAGGCGCTCGCCGACATCCGTGCGCTGCAGGCGCGCTACGAGAACGTGAGCGTCCAGGACAAGGGGCGGCTCTTCAACACCGATCTCCTCGAGGCCCTCGAGCTGGGCTTCCTCCTCGACATCGCCGAGGTCGTCGTCATCGGCGCCCTCAACCGCAAGGAGTCGCGCGGTGGCCACTTCCGGGAGGACTACCCCGAACGAGACGACGCCAACTGGATGCTGCACACGATGGCGTACCGCCGACCGATCGGCGACACGACCGTGGTGAGCGCGGACGGCACCGCAGGTGCCTTCTCCGAAGAGAGCATCTTCGAGAACTACAAGGTCGTGCTGGGCGGAAAGCTCGTCACGCAGACCAGGTACGAGCCGATGGAGCGTAAGTACTGATGACTGCAACCATGGAACAAGCACCCCAGGCAGAGATGGGCGCGATCCCGAGCTTCGAGGTCACGATCCGCCTCCGCCGATACCTGCCCGAGTCGTCGCGCGGCGACGAGGCGTACTGGGAAGACTTCACGGTCACCGCGTACGGGACGGACCGCGTCCTCGACGCCCTCCACAAGATCAAGTGGGAGCACGACGGCTCACTGACCTTCCGCCGTTCGTGCGCGCACGGCGTCTGCGGCTCCGACGCCGTCCGCATCAACGGACGCAACCGGCTCGCCTGCAAGACGCTCCTCAAGGACGTCAACCCGGACAAGCCGATCACCGTCGAGCCCATCAAGGGCCTGCCGGTGATCAAGGACCTCGTCGTGGACATGGAACCGTTCTTCGCGTCCTACCGCGAGATCATGCCGTTCCTCATCACCACGGGCAACGAGCCGAGCAAGGAGCGCATCCAGTCCTCGGAGCAGCGCGAGCGCTTCGACGACACGACGAAGTGCATCCTCTGCGCCGCGTGCACGTCCTCCTGCCCGGTCTTCTGGACCGACGGGCAGTACTTCGGTCCAGCCGCGATCGTCAACGCGCACCGCTTCATCTTCGACTCCCGGGACGAGGGTGCAGAGCAGCGGCTCGAGATCCTCAACGACAAGGAAGGTGTGTGGCGCTGCCGCACCACCTTCAACTGCACCGAGGCGTGCCCCCGCGGCATCGAGGTCACCAAGGCCATCCAAGAGGTCAAGCGAGCGATGATCACGCGCGCGTTCTGACCCTCCGCGACACACGAAGGCGCCCCAGGCTCACCGGCCTGGGGCGCCTTCGTCGTCCTGTGCCACGCTCGAATCCAGTCCGGCTCCGGTCGGAAGAGCGGGGCAGATCAGCCGAGCGGGAACGTCCGCACGGATCGCCACACGTTGTCGTCGCCGTGCTCGTAGAGGGAGATCGCGTCGACGTCGAAGCTCGCCTCGTAGTCGGCCATCTCCTCGAACGCGACGTCGAGCGACGCGTCGGGCACCTCGTGTGCGACCGTCACGTGCGGGTGGTAGTTGAAGCGCAACGGCTGCTCGAGCGGCCCGGACCGCACCGCGCGCTCGAGCGCCTCGCACTCCGCGATCCCCTGGGCGACCTGGACGAAGACGACGGGTGAGACGGGCCGGAACGTCGCCGAGCTGCGCAGGTGCACCGTGAACGACGACGCCGACGCGGCGACCCGGGCGAGGTGCAGGTGGACCGTCTCCACGTCCTGCGGCTCGAGGATCGTCGGGCCGAGCAGCGTGATGTGCGGAGGGATGAGCTCGGCCAACGGGTCGCCGAACCTCTTGCGCGCATGCTGGAGCTCGGCGCCGAAAGGCGGAGGCACCTCGATGGCGACCCCCACGCGCCGCTGGTCGCCGACACGCTCGGGGATGTTCACCGGGACTCGACCACCGCAGGCAGGAGGCCCACCCGGTCATACACCCGACTGACGGTGACGCGCGCGATCTCGCGCGCCTTCGCCGCGCCACGAGCAAGGATCCGGTCGAGCTCCGCGGGATCAGCGAGGTAGTGGTTCGCGCGTTCCTGGAACGGCGTGAGGAAGTCGACCATCACTTCGGCGAGGTCGACCTTGAGGTGCCCGTACTGCTTGTCGGCGTACTCCTTCTCGAGCGCCTCGACAGTCTGGCCCGTGAGGGAGGAGAAGATCGTCAGGAGGTTCGAGATCCCGGGCTTCGTGGCGGGGTCGAAGAGGATCTCCGAGCCCGCGTCGGTGACGGCCGAACGGATCCGCTTGGCGGAGACGGCCGGGTCGTCGAGCAACCAGATGACGCCCTTGCCCGTGGCGGACTTGCTCATCTTGGCCGTCGGGTCCTGGAGGTCGTAGATCTTCGAGACGGCCTTGACGATGTGC
This sequence comes from Sanguibacter sp. 25GB23B1, assembly GCF_040012415.1. Classification (NCBI taxonomy): domain Bacteria; kingdom Bacillati; phylum Actinomycetota; class Actinomycetes; order Micrococcales; family Sanguibacteraceae; genus Sanguibacter; species Sanguibacter sp. 25GB23B1. The sequence goes on along the minus strand of NZ_JBDYKL010000018.1, from coordinate 3,315 downwards.
GCCTCAGGCACGACGACGGTGCCCGGCCCGAAGCGGGTGTTGAGGCGCTCCGCGAGGTCACGGGTGATCTCGAGGTGCTGGCGCTGGTCCTCACCGACAGGCACCCGGGCCGCGTCGTAGAGGAGGATGTCGGCCGCCATGAGGACCGGATAGGTGAAGAGCCCGACGGTCGTCCCCTCGGCCCCCTGCTTGGCCGACTTGTCCTTGAACTGGGTCATCCGGCTCGCCTCGCCGAAGCCGGTCTGGCAGGAGAGGATCCATGCCAGCTCGGCGTGCTCGGCCACGTGCGACTGGACGAACAGGGTGGACCGCTCCGGGTCGACGCCACCGGCAAGATACTGGGCCAGCGTCCGACGCGTGCGCTCCCGCAGCTTCGCCGGGTCGGGGTTCACGGTCAGCGCATGCAGGTCAGCCATCATGTAGAGCGTGTCGTACGAGTCCTGCAGCGCCACCCACTGGGTGAGAGCGCCGATGTAGTTCCCGAGCGTCAACGAGTCGTCGGTCGGTTGCATCCCCGAGAGGATCCTGGGGCGCAGTGCGTCGTTGGCCATTCACTCATTCTGGCAGCAAGGGCGGGCAATGCCGAATCAGCGCCGCACCGTCGAGGCGAGACCAGGCGTCACGTCGCCTCGGAGTCGAAGGGAGCCGTCGCTCCGTCGGCGAGCGGCGCTGCGGGTTCCGGCCAGGCCGGAGACTTTGTCAGGCCGACGCCACCGGTCGCGACCGCTGCGCGCGCTGCGGGTGCTGAGACGGTCGACTTCGCCCGGGGATCGAGAACGGTGTCCTCGAGCAGCGCGTCGCGCACGATGCGCCTGGGGTCGTAGCGTCGCGGGTCGAGCTGCGCCCAGTCCACGTCCCCGATCTCGGGACCGAGCTCCTCGGTGACCTTGACCTTGGCCTCGGCCAGGTAGCCCTTCCCCCGGCGCACGAGCGTCGCGAGCTGCTCTGCATAGCCGGGCAGCCGCTCTGGCCCGATCACGAGGACCGCGAGCACAAGGATGATGACGAGCTCGCCGCCGTTGATTCCGAACACGGTCCGTCCAGTTCTCGTCGCTTGGTACCGGGTGGGCTGGTCGTTGCTAGCTGCTCGTCGCCTTGTCGAGGACGATCGACACATCACGCTCGTCGTCCCCTGAGCGTACGCGCAGGACGACCGTGTCACCGGGAGCCTTCGCGCGGATCGCGACGATGAGCTCGTCCGGCTGAGTCACGGGGCGACCGTCGATCGACAGGATCACGTCACCGGACACGATCCCCGCTCCGGCCGCAGGGCCGTCGACGGTCACGGCGGCCAGGCCGCCCTGGTCGTCCGGGGACACCCTGACGCCCTCGCCGTCGTATGCGGAGTCGAGCAGCACGCCGATGATCGGGTAGCTTGCGACGCCGGTCTCGATGAGCTCCTCCGCCGTGCGGCGCGCCTGGTTCGAGCCGATGGCGAAACCGAGACCGATGCTGCCGGAGGCCGACATCTGCCCCGGTGGCTGCGCGATCGCCGAGTTGATCCCGATGACCTCGCCGGCCCCGTTGACGAGAGGCCCGCCGGAGTTGCCGGGGTTGATCGCGGCATCCGTCTGGAGCGCGTTGATGAAGGCCGTGTCCGTGACGTCGCCGGCCGAGACCGGGCGGTTGAGCGCGCTGATGATGCCCGACGTCACCGTGCCGTCGAGCCCGAGCGGCGCACCGATCGCGATGACGGGGTCGCCGACCACGACGCCGTCGGAGTCGCCCAGCACGAGGGGGACCATGCCGGTCCGCTCGACCTGGAGGACCGCGAGGTCGTAGTCGGCGGTGCGGCCCACGAGCGTCGCCTCCTCCTCGCTGCCGTCGACGAAGGTGACGCGGATCCGGCCGTCCGGCACCGCACCCGCGATGACGTGGTTGTTCGTGAGGATGTAGCCGTCGTCCCGGATGACGAAGCCGGAGCCTGTCCCCTGCCCGTCGGCTCCAGACACCTGGATCGACACGACGCTGGGAGCGACGGTGGCCGCGATGTCGGCGATCGACCCGTCGGGCCGCGTGAGGTCCTCGGAGGGCGACACGGTCGGAAGGTTCGCGTCGTCGGGTCGTCCGGCGATCGCGTCCACGGCGACCGGAGCGAGCACTCCGCCGACCGCGCCGACGACGAGAGCGGCGACGAGGAGGACCGCGACGAGCCCTGCTCGGGCGCCGCTCCTCCGAGCCGGCACCGGCGCGGGTTGCCACGGGAGCATGACCGCGCTCTCGGAGAGCCAGGGCTTCTCGTGCGCCCCGGCGAGACGCTCGCGCGGCGAGGCAGGCTCGTCCTGTGACGCGGCACGGTCGGGCGACGGATCGGCGGCAGGGTCGAGCGACAGGTCCGAGCGGGGCGTGGGCAGGGCCTGCGGGTGCTGGGCGGTCGGGTCCTGGTCTGGCGGCGGCGGCACGGGTCGGAGCCCAGAGGACCGAGGGTTCTCGTTCACCTAGAGGACTCCTGTCAGTGTTGACCAGCCACGACCCACGCGCGCCTGGAATCCTGTGTCGAACTCGTCGACGGTGAACGTCGACACCAGTTGTAGCACGTCGTCGAGCGCCATCTCCGACACGACGTCGATGACGGTGTCCGAGGACTGCCAGACGAGGTGGACCGGCGCCTCGGAGACGACGTACACCGGGTTCCCGTCGACGACCGTCCGCGTGGTCCCGTCGAGGACCGACAGGTCCAGCTGCCCCTTCTGCTCGCGGACGACCACCCTGCCGAGCGGGCTCTCCAGGTCGACCTCGAGGATGAGGTCGTCCTCGCCGACGAATCGCACCTGGGTGACGCGGACACCGTCCGGGAGAGACTCGGGGCGCTGCCACCCCTGCTCCCCCATCCAGCCGAAGACGTCCTCTGTCGGCAGGTCGCCCGCCGTGGCCGGGAGGTCCAGGACCAGGCTCGAGGTCCCGTCGAGCGAGAGCGCCGGCCGCGGTGCGGACGCCAGGACGGACAGCGCGTCCGTCGTCGTGCGCGACGGCACGACGACCGGGCGCTCACCGAGGACGAACAGGCCCGCAGCGGCGACCCCCGTCGCGGCGAGGGCGCTGAGGGCCACCCCCCGGACCCATCGCGGGGCAGCATCGGCACGGACGTCTCCGCAGAGCGCGAGAGACCGGGCCGGGAGCTCTTCGTTCGAGCGCAAGGCCTGCGCGGCCGGGGCGCCGGGGGCGGCCTGGACCCTTGGGCCGTCTCCGCAGCTCATCGCGAGGAGCCTCGACATGAACTCCGGGTCCGGACGCACCTCGGAGAGCTGACCGCGGAGAGACTCGCGCGCTCTGCGGAGACGTCCGTGCCGATGCTGCCCCGCGATGGGTCCGGGG